>JAHEDO010000333.1 GCA_024641185.1 Burkholderiaceae bacterium
CGCCAAGGCACAGGGGCTGCCAAGCACGGAGTGGTTCGTGTTCGAGTGCTCGGGTTCCGCGGCGGGTCAGCTGACCGCCTTCGGCCTGCTCGTGCCGGGCGCGACCCTCTCGGTCGTGGGCTTCACGCTGGACAAGGTCGAGGTCCGCCTGTCGAACCTGATGGCCTTCGACGCCCGCGCGATCGGCAACTGGGGCTGCCCGCCCGAGTTGTACCCGGCTGCGCTCGAACTGGTGCTCGAGGGCAAGGTGAAGGTGGGGCCGTTCATCGAGTCCCATCCCCTGGACGACATCAACCACGTGTTCCACGCGGTCCACCAGCGCGAAATCAAGCGACGCGCCGTGCTGATCCCCGCCAACTGATTCCTACGGAGAGATCGACCATGAACAGCCCAGCTTCGGCCCGTTCCGAGTTCACCCTGAACGACCACGACCTGATGCAGATCGTCGTGCCCGGCGTGCGCTACGAGAAGCGCCCCGCCCGGGCGGCAGACGGCAGCGCCGTCGCGGGCCTGTTCAACGCCTGGATCTGGCTCGACAACCCGACGCAGTTCAACTCCTACACGACCGAGATGACGAAGGGCGTCATCCTGGCGATGCGGGCCGCGTCCAACGCCCGCGACGTGGTCGCCGTCGTGTTCACCGGCGTCGGGGAAAAGGCGTTCTGCACCGGAGGCAACACCAAGGAATACGCCGAGTACTACGCCGGCCGGCCCCAGGAGTACCGGCAGTACATGCGGCTGTTCAACGACATGGTCAGTGCGATTCTCGCCTGCGACAAGCCGGTCATCTGCCGGGTCAACGGCATGCGGATCGGCGGCGGCCAGGAGATCGGCATGGCCTGCGACTTCTCCGTCGCCCAGGACCTGGCGCGCTTCGGACAGGCGGGCCCGAAGCACGGCTCGGCGCCGATCGGCGGCGCGACCGACTTCCTGCCGGTGATCGTCGGCGCGGAGCGCGCGATGGCGTCCTGCGTGCTCTGCGAGCCCTTCTCGGCCCACGAGGCCTACCAGATGGGCATGCTGACCGACATCGTGCCGGCGCTCAAGGTCGACGGCAAATATGTCGCCAATCCGCTGGTCGAGACGCAGCGCCTGTACGACGAGTACGGCCGCATCGCCTTCGGCAAGCCGAAGACGGGCGCGGCGCTGGCCGAGGGCAAGGCGCTGATGTCGCGCGGCAAGGTCGACCTCGCGATGCTCGACGAACGGATCGAGGACCTGTGCGCGAAGCTGCTGATGACCTTCCCCGACTGCACGACCAAGACGCTCGAGGAACTCAGAAAGCCGAAGCTCGACGCATGGAACCGCAACAAGGAGAACTCGCGGGCCTGGCTGGCGCTGAACATGATGACCGAGGCGCGCGCCGGCTTCCGGGCGTTCAACGAGGGCACCAAGGAGGACCGCGAGGTGGACTTCGTCGCGGTGCGCCGTGCCATCGCCGCCGGCGAGGGCTGGACCGATGCGCTGACCGATCGGGTCCTGCCCGCCGCCAGGAACGCCAAGGCCTGATCGCCGTGGACACTGGACCATCCGGAGGCCGGACATGAGCGACCCCAGCCAAGCGCCCCTGAAGAGCTGGCTCGAGCGCGACGGCGCGCTGCTGCGCCTGCGCCTGGCCCGACCGAAGGCGAACCTGATCGACGCGTCGATGATCGCGGCGCTTTCCGCGGCACTCGCCGCCCATCGCGAGACCGCCGGACTGCGCGCCGCCCTGCTCGACGCCGAAGGCGCGCACTTCAGTTTCGGCGCCAGCGTCGAGGAGCACCTGCCGGCCCAGTGCGCCGAAATGCTCGCGAGCCTGCACGCCCTGGTGCGCGCGATGCTCGAGTGGCCGGTCCCGATCCTGGTCGCGATCCGGGGTCAGTGTCTGGGCGGCGGACTGGAAGTCGCGATGGCGGGTTCGCTGCTGTTCGCCTCGCCCGACGCGAAACTCGGCCAGCCGGAAATCCGGCTAGGCGTGTTCGCGCCGGCGGCGAGCTGCCTGCTGCCGATGCGCGTGGGCCAGGCAGCCGCCGAGGACATGCTGTTCTCCGGCCGCTCGATCGACGCCGCCGAGGCGCTCGAGCTCGGGCTGGTCAGAGCGTTGGCCGACGACCCGAGCGCTCACGCGCTGGACTGGTTCGACCGGCACCTGGCGGACAAGAGCGCGAAGTCCCTGGCGCTGGCGGTGCGGGCGGTGCGCGCGCCGTACTGCGACGAAGCGGTGCGCCGCATCGCCGAGGTCGAGCGCCTGTACCTCGAAGTCCTGATGAGCACCCACGACGCCAACGAGGGGCTGAACGCGTTCATCGCGCGCAGGCCGCCGCAATGGGCGCATCGCTGATCACAAGGAGCCGAACGCCATGAGCACCGTGCAAGAGATCGTCGAGCGCTGCCAGGCGCTGTACGACGACCTGGACTTCGAGACCGTCAAGGCCTGGAAGGCCGCGCAGCCCGGCCGCAAGGCGATCGGCTACATGCCGGTCTACGTGCCGCGCGAGATCATCCACGCCGCCGGGAT
>JAHEDO010000334.1 GCA_024641185.1 Burkholderiaceae bacterium
ACCAGTTGAGCGCGCGCGCGGCGCTCGACCTCGTCTACGAGATCCGCGCGCTGCTCGATCGCTGAAGCAGCCCGCGCGCCGCGGCAATGCCGCCGCGCGGGCAGGCACCGCACCTGTGATCGCCGCGCGCCGACGCGAGATTTCAGTGCAGGCGACGGTGACCAGGCGCGGCGCGATCCTCGTTCGCACCACCGGCTTCGTCGTCGTCCTCGTCCCGGTCGCCGTCACCGCCGAACGCGATCTCGCCACCTTCATCGTCTTCTTCATCGCTCTCGGCGGCCGCCGCGCTGGCGCGCTCGGCCGCGACCTCCTCGTTGCTGGCCGCGCGCACATCGACCACTTCGAGGTCGAAGCGCAGTGCCATGCCCGCGAGCGGGTGGTTGCCGTCGAGCACCGCAACCTCGTCGGTGAAATCGGTGACGATGTACAGGCCCTCGTCCTCGTCCTCGTCTCCGGGCACGCCTTCGAAGGTCATCCCCACCTCGAGTTCGGCCGGCAACCGTACGCGCGGCACGAGACGCACGAGCTGCGGCTCGTAGTCGCCGAAACTGTCCTCGGGCTCGAGGCGTACCGACGTGGTGAAGCCGATTTCGTGGCCCGCGAGCGCGCGTTCGATGTCCTCGAACACCGCACCGTAACCGCCCTGCATGTAGGTGAGCTCGCGCTCGCCGGGCTCCACCTCGTCGCCCTGCGCGTCGTACAAGCGGTACCTCACCGTGACCCAGACATCGTCCTCGACCAACATCTCCAACCCCTATAATCGCGCCATGCCAAGACGCCTCGCGCCCCTGGGCACAGTGAGTGTAGACGAGTTCATGCGTCGCTACTGGCAGCGTGGTCCGCTCCTCATTCGCAACGCCTTCCCCGATTTCGAGGCACCGATCGGACGCGACGACTTGTTCGCGCTCGCTGCCGGCGACGACGTGGAATCGCGCATCGTGAGCGTGGCGCGCGAGCGCTGGTCATTGCACCACGGGCCCTTCGATTGCGACGCGCTCGCGCGTCGCGCGCGACGCAACTGGACGCTGCTCGTGCAGGGAGTGGACCTGCACCACGACGCGGCGCACGCACTGCTCGCGCGTTTTCGCTTCGTACCCGACGCGCGGCTCGACGACCTGATGATCAGCTACGCGGTCGACGGCGGCGGGGTCGGTCCGCACGTCGACTCCTACGACGTGTTCCTGCTGCAGGCGCAAGGGCTGCGGCGCTGGCGTATCGCCCCCCCTGGCGAGCGCGCGCTCGTGCCCGACGCACCGGTCAAACTGCTCGCCGAATTCGAGGCGAGCGACGAGTGGCTGCTCGGCCCGGGCGACATGCTCTACCTGCCCCCCGGGTGGGCGCACGAGGGCACCGCGTTGGGCGAGTGCCTCACCTACTCGATCGGATTCCGTGCGCCGTCGCGCCACGAAGTGCTGGGCGCGTGGCTCACCGATCGCGGCGACGCGCCGGTGAGCGGCGCCGACCCCAGGTTCGGCGATGCGGGCACGCGCCCGAGCGCGCACCCCGGCGCGATTCCGCCCGGGCTGCGCGACCAGCTGGCGCAGTGGATCGGCGGCTGGCGCCCCGGCCGCGCCGAGATCGACGACTTCATCGGGCGCTTTCTCACCGAACCCAAGCCCGGTGTCTGGTTCCAGCGCCCGACCGGGCGGGTGTCGGGCGAAACGTTTGCGCGCCGAGTGGCGCAGCGCGGGCTGAACGTCGATCGGCGCACGCGACTCGCCTACCGCGGGCGCACCGCCTTCATCAACGGAGAGTCGGTGGCGCTGGTGCGCGAAACGGGAGCCGCGGTTCGCCGCATGAGCGACGAGCGCGGCCTGCCGCCCGGCGCCGTGCGCGAAACGCCGGTCGATTCGGCCTTGCTCGCGCTCTTGCGCACGTGGTTCGATGCGGGCTGGATTCATTTTTCCGACCCGCGATGAGAGAAGCGATCTCGACGCCGATTCGGCACCGCGGCGAAATGCACGCCGCGGTGATCGAGGCGCTCGCCCAATGCCGCCATCACGCGGAACTGCTCGATGCGCGCTTTGACGACTGGCCGCTGGAATCGGCCGAGGCCGAGGCGGCGGTGCAAGCGCTGCTCGAGCGCGGCGCGCGGCTGCGCGTGCTGCTCGCCAGCGCGGACTGGCTCGAGCGTCACGCGTCGCGGCTGCGCCGCCTGCAGCGCGAGCACGCCGCGCAGGTCTCGATCCGGCAGCTGCCCGAGGGGCTGAGACTGGCGGATTCGCTGTTGCTGGTCGACGGCCAGCACATGGTGCGGCGTCCGCACCGCGACGTGATGCGGGGCACTTACGTGCAGGCGAGCCCGTCACGCTGCGATCCGTACTGCGCGCGCTTCGACGCCGCGTGGCAGGAATCCTCGGACTGTCTGCCGGCAACGACACTGGGGCTCTGAAGCAGCATCGTCTTGCTGCATTGCCGCACACTCCGTGTATCATCTCCGGTTGTGTTGATCACGCCGGCCACTGCACTTTTCGCGGGAATCCGGAGCGAGCGGCACAG
>JAHEDO010000335.1 GCA_024641185.1 Burkholderiaceae bacterium
ATGCCGATGTGGCTCGACTCGATGATGTAGGGCGGCGCGAGCAGCACGTGGTCGCCGCGCTCGCCGTCGATCGTGCCGCCCATCGGGTAGCACATCAGGCCTTCGGCCATGGCCGCCTTCTTCACCCGCGCGTTGACCTTGAGCGCCGGGTCGAAAGGCGCCTTGGTCGCGCGGTCGGCAACCAGCTCGATTCCGCGAAAAAGTCCGCGCCCGCGCATGTCGCCCACGTGCGGGTGATCGCCGAAGCGATCGGCCAGCGCGGCTTCGAACTCGCCCGCGAGCTTGCGCACGTTGGCGAGCAGCCCCTCGCGTTCGATCGTGCGCTGCACCTCGAGCGCCGCCGTGCACGCGAGGATGTGGCCCAGATAGGTGTGACCGTGCTGGAAGAACCCCGAGCCCTGGCGGAACGCGTCGTAGATGCGCCGGGACAGCAGCGTGGCGCCGATTGGCTGGTATCCGGCGCCCAGGCCCTTGGCGATCGCGACGATGTCGGGCGCGACGTCTTCCTGCTCGCACGCGAACAGGGTGCCGGTGCGGCCCATGCCGCACATGACCTCGTCGAGGATGAGCAGGATGCCGTGGCGGTCGCACAGCTCGCGGATGCCCTTGAAGTAGCCCGGTACCGGAGTGAGCGCGCCGGAAGTGGCACCCCCCACCGTTTCGGCGAGGAACGCGAGCACGCGATCGGGACCCACGCGCTCGAAGGTGGCCTCGAGCTCGGCCACGAGCCGCTGCCCGTAGGCTTCGGGTGACTCGCCCTGCGCGCGTCCGCGATACTCGTAACAGGCCGACACCTGCACCGTGTCGATCAGCAGCGGCGCGAACTGCCGGCGACGCCATTCGTTGCCGCCGACGGCGAGCGCGCCGAGGGTGTTGCCGTGGTAGCTCTGCTTGCGCGAGACGAACACGCTGCGCTGCGGCTGGCCGATCTCGACGTAATACTGGCGCGCGAGCTTGAGCGCGGTTTCCATTGCCTCGGAGCCGCCCGAAACGAAGTAAGCGTGCGACAGGCCGCTGGGGGCGCGTTCGATCAGGTGCGCGGCAAGCTCTTCCGCGGGCTCGCTGGTGAAGAACGAGGTGTGCGCGTACGCGAGCCGGCTCGCCTGATCCCTGATGGCGGCGATTACGGCCGGATGGTTGTGCCCCAGACACGAAACGGCGGCGCCGCCGCAGGCGTCGAGGTAGCGCCGGCCCTGGTCGTCGATTACGAACGGGCCGTCTCCGGCCACTGCCCTGGGCAATGTGGTGTTCATGGCTCGGTGCAGGATTGCTGTCATCTGTTCCCCCTCGCGCTGCGCCGGGCGCATTCAGGCGGTGACGATCTCGCGCCTGAACTGGATGGCCTCGGCCAAATGTGTCTGCTCGATGATATCCCCGCCAACCAGGTCGGCCACGGTGCGCGCCACCCGCAGCACCCGGTGGTAGGCGCGTGCGGACCAATGCAGGCGTTCGGCGGCGCTTGCCGCGAGCCGGGCGGCGGGGGCGGCGAGCCGGCAGATTTCGTCCATTTCGCGCGGCGCCAGCTCGGCGTTGCTCTTGCCCTGGCGCGCGCGCTGGCGTTCGGTGGCGGCGCGCACCCGCATGCGCGCGGCGGCTTCGTCGCGCCTGGCCTGGTCCGCGCTTGCCGCGTTGCGCTCGCGCGTGAGTTCGGCGATGGGTACCGTTTCCACCGTGAGGCGCAGGTCGATTCGATCGAGCAGCGGCCCGGAGACGGCGCGGCGGTAGCGCTGGATCTGCGCCGGCGAGCAGTTGCACTCTCGCACCAGGCTGCCGGCGAAGCCGCAGGGGCAGGGGTTCATCGCCGCGACCAGCTGGAAGCGCGCCGGGAAGCTGACTCGGTAGGCGGCGCGTGCCACGGTGAGCTCGCCGCACTCGAGCGGCTCGCGCAGCGACTCGAGCACGTGCGCGTCGAACTCTGGAAGCTCGTCGAGGAACAGCACGCCTCGATGCGCGAGCGTGACTTCGCCGGGCCGCGGCACCGCGCCGCCGCCGACCAGCGCGGCCGCCGACGCGCTGTGATGCGGGCTGCGAAACGGCCGCTCGCCCCAGCCGGCCGTGTCGAAACGTCCGGCGATGGAGTTGACCAGCGCGCACTCCATTGCCTCCAGGGGCGAGAGCGGCGGCATCAGGCTCGAGACCCGCTGCGCGAGCATGCTCTTGCCCGAGCCCGGGGGGCCGACCATCAGCAGGCTGTGCCCGCCGGCGGCCGCGATTTCCAGCGCGCGCTTGGCGCCAACGTGGCCCCTGACTTCGGACAGGCTCGGCCCGCGTGCCGGCACCGGCGCAGGGGTTTCATGCGTCGGCGACTCCAGCGAGCCCGTTTCGCGCAAGTGAGCCACTACTTCGCTGAGATGCTTCGCAAGATAAGGGCGATTGCCGTCGATCAGCCTGGCCTCGGCGGCGCACCCGGCTGGCAGCACCAGTCGAGTGGCGGCCGCGCTTCTGACCGCGCTCAGCATCGCCAGCGCGCCCCGGATCGGAAGGATTT
>JAHEDO010000130.1 GCA_024641185.1 Burkholderiaceae bacterium
TCGGCGCGACCCCCCTCCGGTTCGACGACGACGGACCACGCGACGCAGGGGTCGAGCGACAGGACCGCGGCGCGCAAACGCCTTGCGATCCCGGCCGGCGCGACCCGACTCGGCGCCTGCGCGGTGCCGACCACGGTTCCGCGCGTGACACAGCCCGCAGCCGCGAACTCGTCGGCGATGGCGCCCGCGGGATGGAAGTTCCATTCGGTCGGGGCCACGATCCGGTATTCCGCGACCCGGTCGCCGCGCAGCCGCAGGTAATGCAGCAGTTGGCCGCGGGCTGTCTCGACCCTCGCAAGCGCTTCGTCCGGCCCCAACCGCAGGCCTTCGACCCAGCCTGGCGGCGGCGGGCGGCTGCCTTCAAGCACGGCAACGGCTTCGATCAGCGCGAGCAGGCGTGCCGTCAGCCGCGCTGACGGAATCGCCCCGACGCGCAAATGCCCCGTCACAAGGGGATGGGAAGCGAAGCGAGTAATCGCTCCGGTCTCGTATGGCTGGCCACGGAATGTCGGTGCGGCAGCGAAGGCGGCGTCGAACGGCCGGCGCAATCCCGCGAGCAGCTCCTGCAACGGAACGTCCGGGAGCGGGCGCAAAGGGCGACGTGGTCGCTGATGGGTTTCGGCGTCCAGCGATCCGAGCCGATCGAGAAGGCGCCCGACCGGCGAATCCGACGGCCAGGGAGCCGCATCGACCGGGGCGCCGGCTCCCGCGCCCGCGCCCGTCGGCGCGCCTCGCCCGGCCGTGTCACCCCCTTGTGCACCCCCTTGTGTGCCCCCTTGTATGCCCCCTTGTGCGCCCATCAGCCGGGCGTCGGCCAGCCCCCCGGTAGCCTCGTCCAATGCGGTCCAGGCTGGCCGATCGCACGCGAAGTATGCGCTGACTTTCTCTGAAACAAAGGCTGCAGCAGAAATGGTGGTCGCCTCTGTGATCGCGCTGCGCAATAGCCCGTTGGCATGCGCGAGCGCATCGGTGCAGACCGGCCGGTCCAGCAGCCGCGGCCAGTCGAGCCAGAGCCGCCACAGATGCTCGAAGATCATTTCCGCTGCGATCGACCTGCCGTCCGGCAGCGGCGGGGCCGCGTCGCGCGCGGACCCGGCCGCGACCCCGAGCTGCGCAAATGCGGTCCGTGCACAGATCGCCTGCGCGCGGCCGCACAGCGAGTAGATCGCGGGCAGACGGACGAGCGCCTCGGTCGCGGTGCAGCCCGCGAGCAGTGCGTTGATGTCGGGTCGACGCAGCACCGGCGCCGTGACGTGCGCACGGGCGCCGTCCCATCGGACGACGATGTCCAGACGGCCACCGTCGATCACGAGGAGGCCTCGGAAGGCTGAGTCCCGGCGGGGGCCGGTCGGCTCGGGGCCGGAAGGCGCCTACTTGCGCTGGCGGAACCTGCGCAGCGCCGCGATCTGCGCGGCCATGATCGCGAACTCCGACTGCGCATGCGCGAAGTCGATGTCGGTCTTGGCGTTGGTCATCGCCTCTTGGGCCGCCTTGTGCGCCGCCTCGGCCTTGGCCTCGTCGAGATCGTGACCGCGGATCGCGGTATCGGCCAGCACGGTCACGCGGTTGGGCTGCACCTCGAGAATGCCGCCGGCGACGAACACGAACTCCTCCTCGTCGCGACCGGTCAACTTGATGCGAACCGCCCCGGGTCGGATCCGGGTGATCAGCGGTGTGTGCTGCGGGTAGATCCCGAGCTCGCCGGTCTCTCCGGGCAACGCCACGAAATCGGCCTCGCCCTCGAAGATCGAGGCTTCGGCGCTGACGACATCGACGTGGATCGTGTGTGCCATGTTCGCTCCGTGTAGTGCGGCCGGCGTCGCCGCGGGCGGGAGCCCGCGCGCCGCCTCGCCTTACTGCAGGGTCTTCGCCTTCTCGAAGGCTTCCTCGATCGTGCCGACCATGTAGAAGGCCTGCTCGGGGAGTGCGTCGCACTCGCCGTTGACGATCATCTGGAAGCCCCGGATCGTGTCCTTGAGCGAGACGTACTTGCCCGGGGAACCGGTGAACACCTCGGCCACGTGGAAGGGCTGCGACAGGAAGCGCTGGATCTTGCGCGCCCGCGCCACGGCCAATTTGTCGTCCGGCGAGAGCTCGTCCATCCCCAGAATCGCGATGATGTCGCGCAGCTCCTTGTAGCGCTGCAGCGTCGCCTGCACGTTGCGCGTGGTCGTGTAGTGCTCTTCGCCGATCACGTTCGGGTCGATCTGGCGCGACGTGGAATCCAGCGGATCCACGGCGGGATAGATGCCCAGCGACGCGATGTCGCGCGAGAGCACGACGGTCGCGTCGAGGTGGCCGAACGTGGTCGCGGGCGACGGATCGGTCAGGTCGTCCGCCGGCACGTACACCGCCTGAATCGATGTGATCGAGCCGGTCTTCGTCGACGTGATCCGCTCCTGCAGCTTGCCCATCTCCTCGGCCAGGGTGGGCTGGTAACCCACCGCGGACGGCATCCGCCCCAGCAGCGCGGACACTTCGGTACCCGCCAGCGTGAAGCGATAGATGTTGTCGACGAAGAACAGGATGTCGCGGCCTTCGTCGCGGAAGGCCTCGGCCATCGTCAGGCCGGTCAGGCCTACCCGCAGGCGGTTGCCCGGCGGTTCGTTCATCTGGCCGAACACCATCGCGACCTTCGACTGCGCCAGGTCGTCCTGCACGATGACGTTGGCTTCGGACATCTCGTGGTAGAAATCGTTGCCCTCGCGGGTGCGCTCGCCCACGCCGGCGAACACCGACAGGCCCGAGTGCTCTTTCGCGATGTTGTTGATCAGCTCGAGCATGTTCACCGTCTTGCCCACGCCGGCGCCGCCGAACAGGCCCACCTTGCCGCCCTTGGCGAACGGGCAGATCAGGTCGATGACCTTGATGCCGGTCTCGAGCAGCTCCACCGACGGCGAGAGCTCGTCGAACTTGGGCGCTGCCTGGTGGATGCCGCGGTACTCGCTCGCCTGGACCGGGCCGCGCTCGTCGATCGGGCGACCGAGCACGTCCATGACGCGACCGAGCACGCCTGGGCCGACCGGCACCTTGATGTTGTCGCCGGTGTTGCGCACGGCCATGCCGCGACGCAGGCCGTCCGACGAACCCATCGCGATCGTGCGCACCACGCCGTCACCGAGCTGCTGCTGCACCTCGAAGGTCAAACCCTTCTCGGCCAGCGAGCTGCCGGTGTCTTCGAGCACCAGCGCGTCGTACACCCTGGGCATTTCGTCGCGCGGGAAATGGATGTCGACCACCGCGCCGATGCACTGAACGATTCGACCTTCTGCCATGTTCGTGTCCTCAGTCCTTGAATTCGCTTCTGTACTGCGTGCCGTTTGCCGTCAGCGGGCACCCGCCTAAACGGCGGCCGCTCCGCCTACGATTTCGGCAAGTTCCTTGGTGATGCCGGCCTGCCGCGCCTTGTTGTACGACAGCTGCAGTTCTTCGATGACCTTCTTCGCGTTGTCCGAGGCCGCTTTCATCGCGACCATCCGCGCGCTCTGCTCGGACGCCATATTCTCGGCGACCGCCTGAAAGGCCAGCGCCTCGACGTAGCGCACCAGCAGCTCGTCGAGTACCGCCTGCGCGTCCGGCTCGTAGAGGTAGTCCCACGAGAATTCGCGGCTGTCCTCCGCGAGCTTCTCGGGCGAGAGCGGCAGCAGCTGCTCGATCACCGGCTCCTGCTTCATCGTGTTGATGAAACGGGTATAGGCGATGTACACCGCGTCGATCTCGCCTGACGCGTAAGCGTCGAGCTGGACCTTCACCGGGCCGATCAGCCGCTCGAGGTGCGGCGTGTCGCCCAGGTGCACGATGTGCGACACCACTTTCGCGCCGATCCGGTTCAGGAAGCCGAAGCCCTTGTTGCCGATGGCGCTGGTGCGGATCTGCGTCCCCGCGCCCTGAAGCTCGCGCAGCTTGCCGGTGACCATCCGCAGCACGTTGGTGTTCAGGCCGCCGCACAGCCCCTTGTCGGTGGTGACGACGATCACGCCGACACCCTTGATTTCGTCACGCTTCACCAGGTACGGATGGCGGTACTCCGGATTGGCCTGCGCCAGATGCGCCGCGATGTTGCGCATCTTGTCGGCGTACGGACGCGCCTGGCGCATCCGCTCCTGCGCCTTGCGCATCTTCGAAGCGGCGACCATCTCCATCGCCTTGGTGATCTTGCGCGTGTTTTGCACGCTCTTGATCTTGGTCCGGATCTCTTTGCTGCCCGGCATGTCGGTTCCTCAGGACTTGGGGGGTTGCCCGCTCAATACGCGCCCGATTTCTTGAAATCCTTCAGGCACTCGTGCAGCTGCGCCTCGATGTCCTTGCTGAACTTCTTGTCGCGCTCCATCGCCTCGACGAGACTCGCGTACTTGGTCTTGGCGAATTCGCGCAGCGCGCGCTCGGCGCTCAGCGCCTTGCCCACGTCGACGTCGTCGAAGTAGCCGTTGTTCACCGAGAACAGGGTGAGCGCCATCTCCCAGACCTGCAGCGGCTGGTACTGCGGCTGCTTCATCAGTTCGGTGACCATGCGGCCGCGCTCGAGCTGCCTGCGGGTCGCGTCGTCCAGATCGGAGGCGAACTGCGCAAACGCTGCAAGCTCGCGATACTGCGCGAGCGCCAGACGCACGCCGCCGCCCAGCTTCTTGATGATGTCGGTCTGCGCGGCGCCGCCCACTCGCGACACCGACACGCCGGCGTTGATCGCGGGCCGGATGCCCGCGTTGAACAGGTCGGTCTCGAGGAAGATCTGCCCGTCGGTGATCGAGATCACGTTGGTCGGCACGAACGCGGACACGTCGCCGGCCTGCGTTTCGATGATCGGCAGCGCAGTCAGCGAGCCGGTCTTGCCCTTGACCTCGCCGTTGGTGAACTTCTCGACGTAGTCCGGGTTCACGCGCGCGGCGCGCTCGAGCAGGCGCGAGTGCAGGTAGAACACGTCGCCGGGATACGCTTCGCGGCCCGGCGGGCGACGCAGCAGCAGCGACACCTGACGGTAGGCCCAGGCCTGCTTGGTCAGATCGTCGTAGATGATCAGCGCGTCCTGGCCGCGGTCACGGAAGTACTCGCCCATCGTGCAGCCGGAGTACGGCGCGATGTACTGCATCGCGGCCGAATCCGAAGCCGTGGCGGCGACGACGATGGTGAACTCCAGCGCGCCGTGCTCCTCGAGCTTGCGGACCACGTTGGAGATCGTCGAGGCTTTCTGGCCGATCGCGACGTACACGCAGATCAGGTCCTTGCCCTTCTGGTTGATGATGGTGTCGACCGCCACCGCGGTCTTGCCGGTCTGACGGTCACCGATGATCAGCTCGCGCTGACCGCGGCCGACAGGCACCATCGCGTCGATCGACTTCAGGCCGGTCTGCACGGGCTGCGACACCGACTGGCGCGCGATCACGCCGGGCGCGACCTTTTCGATCACGTCGGTCATCTTCGCGTTGATCGGGCCCTTGCCGTCGATCGGCTGGCCAAGCGAGTCCACGACGCGACCGATCAGCTCGGGGCCGACCGGCACCTCGAGAATGCGGCCGGTGGACTTCACCGTGTCGCCCTCGGAGATGTGCACGTAATCGCCGAGCACCACCGCCCCGACCGAGTCGCGCTCGAGGTTCAGCGCCAGGCCGAACGTATCGCCGGGGAACTCGATCATCTCGCCCTGCATCACGTCGGACAGCCCGTGGACACGGCAGATGCCGTCCGTCACGGACACGACCGTGCCCTGGTTGCGGGTGTCGCCCGACACCTCGAGGTTCTGGATCTTGCTCTTGAGTAGTTCGCTGATCTCGGCCGGATTGAGCTGCATAAAACTCTCCTGGATTCCCTTGGTTCGCTGTGTTCCCGCTGCGCGCCGTGAGCCGCGTCAGGCCCTGAGCACGCTTGCGAGCTGCGCGAGCTTGCCTCGCACCGACGCATCCATTACTTCGTCGCCCACGCGGATCGACACTCCACCGATCAGATCCGGGTCCACGCTGACGCTGGCCTTGACCTGGCGGCCGTACTTGGCGCGCAGCGTCTCGACGATATCGGCCAGCTGGGCCTCGGACAGGGGAAACGCCGACGCGATTCGCGCGTCGACGACACCCTCGTGCGCGTTGCGCAGCGCCTCGAACTGGCCGGCGATCTCGGTCAGCACGTCCAGCCGCTCGTTGCGCGCGAGCACCGCCACGAAGTTGCGTTGCTCGTCGCTGAGGGTTCCCGCGGTGTCCGCGATCACCGCCGCGACCTGTGCGGCGTCGACCTTCGGATTGCCGATGAAGTCGTGAGCCGTCTGCGTGGCCGCCACGCCGGCCAGCCGCGACAGCGCGTCTGACCAGTCGGGCAGCGCGTCGAGTTCGCGCGCGATCTTGAACGCGGCCTCGGCGTACGGGCGTGCGATGGTGAGCGACTCGGCCATGGCCTTCGGTTCCCTAGCGCAGTTCGTTCTTCAGATTGGCCAGCAGTTCGGCATGGCGGCCCGCGTCGACCTCGTGGCGCAGGATGCGCTCCGCGCCGACGACCGCAAGCTGCGCCACCTGGTCGCGCAGCTGATCCTTGGCGCGCTGTGCAGCGAGTCCGGCTTCCTCTTCGGCCGCCTTCTTCGCGTCGGCGACGATGCGCGCGGCCTCTGCGCGTGCCTCCTCGACGAGGATCGCGCCCTGGCGCTCGGCGCCCGAGCGCAGCTCGGCGGCGCTGTCGCGCGCGACCTTGAGCTCGTCGGCGACGCGGCGCTCGGCCGCGGCGAGGTCGGCCCTGGCCTTGTCGGCGGCGGCGAGGCCGTCGGCGATTCGCTTGCTGCGCTCATCCAGCGCCTTGGTGATCGGCGGCCAGACGAACTTCGCAGTGAACCACCACAGCGCGAGGAAGACGATGATCTGTGCGATGAGCGTCGCGTTCAGATTCACGGCGTGTCCCCTTCAGAAATGGTTGGACCGGGGGACTCTTCAGCCCTGGAAGGGGTTGGCGAACGCGAACATCATCGCGATACCGACACCGATCAGGAACGCGGCGTCGATCAGGCCGGCGAGCAGGAACATCTTGGTCTGCAGCTTGTCCATCAGTTCGGGCTGACGGGCAGCGCCTTCGATGTACTTGCCGCCCATCATGCCGATGCCGATACAGGCACCGAGCGCCCCCAGGCCGATGATCAAACCGCAGGCGATCGCAACAAGAGCAACGTTGGTCATGGTGACTCCTATCAAATGAGCTTTATTGAACTGACTGCTTGAAACGGAAACGGATTCTATGCGCGGGCCGCGTCAGTGACCCTCATGCGCCTGGCCGATGTAGACCAGCGTGAGCATCATGAAGATGAAGGCCTGCAGCACGATGATCAGGATGTGGAAGATGGACCAGCCCAGCCCGGTGAGGAAGTGCAGGCCGAAGCCCCACCAGGTGGCGGTGGCGCCCAGCAGCGCGATCAGCATGAACAGCAGCTCACCGGCGAACATGTTCCCGAACAACCGCATCGCCAGCGATACGGTCTTGGCCGCGTACTCGATCAGCTGAAGCGCGAGATTGAACGGCGCGAGCACGAGCTTCGCGCCGAAGGGCGCCGAGACGAGTTCGCGAAGGAACCCGCCCGGGTGCTTGATCTTTATGCCGTAATAGAGAGACGCGAACAGCACGACCAGCGACATCGCCATCGTGGCGTTCAGATCGGCCGTGGGAACGATGCGCATGTAGTGGATGCCCACCATCTGGCCCAGCGTCGGCAGCAGGTCGACCGGGATCAGGTCCATCGTGTTCATGAAGACGATCCAGATGAACACGGTGAGCGCCAGCGGCGCGATGTAGCTGACGTCGCCGTGCACGATCGAGCGTGCCTGCTCGTGAACGAACTCGACCAGCGACTCCACCGCGCCGACGAAACGCCCCGGAACGCCCGAGGTCACGCGGTTGGCCGCCGCCCGGAAGACCCACCCGGTCAGCACCGCGAGCAGCACCGAATAGAAGAGGGTGTCGACGTTGAAGAGCGAGAAGTCAATGATGTTCGTCTGCGCCTTGCCCGAGTTGTTCAGCTGGGTCAGGTGATGGACGATGTATTCGGTAGCAGTGGGTGCGTGTGATTCGGCGGCCATGGTGGTGTCGATCGTTGGTGTCGCGTCCGTTGCTCTTCGTTGCCGTTCTCAGCGTTCTGTTCCGTTCTCTACTGCCCCGACCTCAGCCCTGCCCGCGCTCGCTGCACGCCGGCCGCGCCCCCACCGGCTTCTCCGGCCAGTCGCGCGGCGCATCGCGTGCGATGAGCAGCGCAAACAGCGGCGCCTTCAGTGCGACGACCAGCCCCAGGATCAGCGGCAACCAGCGGACATCCGTCTGCCAGTGCACGATCCAGGCCAGAAGGCCGAGCGTCAGGCCGATCTTCGCGAACTCGCCCAGGAAGAAGACCACCGGATACGACTCCGGCGAGCGTCCCCTGTGCACCGCAAGACGCAGGGCGAACAAGGCGTTCGGGATCACCGCCGCCGCGCCGCCGAGGACGAAGAACCAGGCACTCGTCCAGTCCGACACCCCAGCTGCGACCAGGCCGAAGAGGAGTACCGAGGCGACTTGCAAACCGACTGCTGCGAACATCTTTGGAGCGGCGTACCGGCCTGCGGGAGGCAAAGACGGTAGATTTTAAAGGGTGAGCGGTACGGGGGTCAAATTCACCCCGCCGCAAAGGGCTCGAACCCGTTCCGGAATGTTGCGCCGCAACATCATCCGCGTGGGCGGCCGGCCCGCAGCCCCC
>JAHEDO010000131.1 GCA_024641185.1 Burkholderiaceae bacterium
CGCACTGACGATCGTGACCTCGCCATCAGGGCTCGGTAACGTGACGCCGGCGATCTTCCGATGGGCAGTGCCGTCGTTCATCACCCGCAGCCGATACTCGCCCGCCGCATCGCGTGCGACGCGCCAGACCAGATTCGCTGCGGGACTGGGATTCTCGGACGGCGCCACGACCACCGGCAGGCTGAAGGTGAGGAGAAACCGCAGGTTGCCGGCGCGCCGGCCCGGGTCGGCCTCGTCCGGCAACTGCTGCAGGAACAGCCGGTACAGACGCTCGGAGCGCGGGTCGGCCTTCCCCCGCAGTGATACCCGGACAACCTGCGCCTGGCCGGGCTCGAGCCGGAAGACCGTGGGTGAGACCAGAAGGTCGCGGGTGGGATCGTAGTGGTCGGTGCTGCCGGCGACCGTCCAGGCACTGGGGCGGGCCTGAATGAGCGTCGGACGCGCCGGGTCCTCGTTGCGCAGCGTGAACACTGCCACCGGTTCCGCGGCGCTCAGATCGGCGCGTACCGGAGATATGTTGATCGTCTGGGCCGACGCGCAGCCTGCCCACACCCCGAGCAGGGCGGGCCACGCCCTCAGCAGGCGCAACCAGCCGCTCGACCGCCGTCCGGCTGCGCCGTTCATCGGGGATCAGTTCCAGGTGACTTCGACTTGCACCGTGTCGGAGTAGGTGTCCACCGGGGTGTCCGAGGCGATCGTCGCCGTCCCGCAAACCGCGATCGTCTGATTCCCCGAATTGGTCACGGTGAACTGCTCCCCCCCGGCACTCCACTGGGTCGTGTATTGGCAGGTGTTCGTCGAGCCCCAGGCATGGTTCGACGGCCCGTAAAGCGTATAGGGGACGGTCTTCTCGTTGCCATTGGTACCGGCCAGGGTTCCGGCATTTTTCGACAGCGCGACGGTCACCGGAGCACTGCTGGCGCGACATTTGACCGTCAGCGCTCCGGGCGTTACCTGCTGTACCGATCCGTCCGCCGTCTGCGTGGAAAAATCCAGCCCTAGCGAATTGACGCTCAGCGTGCACGACTGCGCGACCTTCAGCGTGACGGCCATCGGTGTCGTGCCGGTGGACCCGGCAAACGCCTGCGACGAGAGCGCTGCGAAGAGAATCCCGAGCGCAAGGAACCTCTTCGCAACCCGTTGCGAATGTTTCATGAACACTGTCCTCAGGTGAGATCAGCAGCCGACACTCTGTGGGTCGGACCGCCAATTATTGACGGAATATATCGTAATTATTCAGCAACTTACGAATGATTACGGAGCTGATGGTTTCAGATCTCGAACGCACTGCAACATTCGCTGACGACAGGCGGTCTGTTGCGTCCGATAGACGCTCGGGGCCGTGGACGGCCCGCGACGCTTAAGGCGTGTACCTGCTGGCCAGGGCTGCCATGCGGGCAGGAACTGCGAGGATGACCCGGCGGGCAGGGACTGCGGATGACTCGGCGGGCAGCGCCTCCGCGCGTGACGGCGTTCAGCCGAACAACTTCTTCAGTTCCGTCTTCATGATCTTGCCGTTCGCGTTGCGCGGCAGGGTCTCGGGCGAGAACACGACGCGCACCGGCACCTTGAACGCAGCGAGCCGCTCGGCGACGAAGCCGCGCAGGTCCTCCTCGCTCGCCTGCGCGCCGGGCTTGAGCGTCACCACCGCGCCGGGCTCCTCGCCGAGCGTGCGGTGGGGAATGCCCACGAGCGCCGCATCCATCACCGCCGGGTGCTCGTAGAGCACGTTCTCGACCTCGATGCAGTAGATGTTCTCACCGCCGCGAATCAGCATGTCCTTCTTGCGATCGACCACGAACAGGAAGCCTTCTTCGTCGATATAGGCCAGATCTCCAGTCTTCACCCATCCATCCGTAAAGGTCTGGGCGGAGTCCGTCGGTTTGTTCCAGTAACCCTTGACCACGTTGGGGCCCTTCGCCCACAGCTCGCCGACCGTACCCTGCGGCAGGGTCTGCGCGCGATCATCGACGATCTTCATCTCGCAGACCGGCAGCGCCGGGCCGCTGCTGTCGGGCCGGTACTGATAGTCCTCGGCCGAATGGACGGTGAAGGTCGCCGACGTCTCGGTCATGCCCCATCCCAGCGCCGGCGACGACTTCGGGAAGGTCTCCTTTATCCGGCGCACCAGCTCGGCCGAGCCTGGCGCGCCGCCGTAGGAGACGCTCTCGAGCGACGACAGGTCGTAGTTGCCGCGCGCCGGGTGCTCGATCAGCTGCCAGGCGATCGTCGGCACGCCGCCCGCACTGGTGATGCGCTCGCGCTCGATCAACCGCATCGCGACCTCGGCGTCCCAGCGGTGCAGCAGCACCAGCTTGCCGCCGGCGAACAGCGACGGGCACAGGATCGCGTGGCAGCCGGTCGTGTGGAAGAACGGAATCGCCAGCAGCGCGGACTTCTGCGGCGCGGCGGGGTCCGGCGCGGGGACTGGCTCGCCGCGCCGCAGGAAGACGCGCGCACCGCCGAACATCGCCGCCGCGGTCGAGCAGGTGCCGTTGCGGTGCGTTCCCAGCGCTCCCTTCGGCTTGCCTGTGGTGCCCGACGTGTAGAGGATCGTTGCGTCGTCGTCGGGGTCGATCCCGACCTCGGGCGGCGCCCGATCGGGCAGCGCGCCCCAGTCGTTGACCTTTCCGGTCAGGTCCTCGAGCCGGCGCACCTTCGGGTGGGCGATCTCCTCCTCCTCGCGCGACACGTAGACGCGCTCGAGATCGGGGCAGTTGTGCAGGTGCTCGGCCAGGCGCTCGAGGCGCTCGCGGTCGACGAACAGCACCTTGCTGCCCGAGTCGGTGAGCCCGTACTCCAGTTCGGGGCCGGTCCACCAGGCGTTGAGCGGCGTGACGATCGCGCCGGTGATCGACGCGCCGAAGAACACCGCCGGCCACTCCGGCAAGTTGCGCATCGCGATCGCCACCCGGTCGCCCTTGCGCACGCCCTGCTCGAGGAGCCCATGCGCGATCGCGATCGCGGCACGCGCGAACGACTCGAAGCTCGCGCGCTCGTCGTCGTAGACCAGGAAGGTCTTCTCGCCGTGCGCGCGGCCGGCAAGAAAGAGTTCGCGCAGCGTGGGCGGTGCGTTCTTCCAGACACGCGTGGGCACCCCGCGGATGAGCTGCTCGCCCATCTCGAACGGCGCACCCGGCGCGGTCAGCAGCGCGTGCGCCTGGGCCAGCGACATCGCCGGCCAGTTTTCGGGAAGAACTCCGGCGGGGGCGGCGGTCTTGTTCATTGGTCAGCGCTTCATCGACTGGAGAAACGCGTCGATCGCCTGGTCGTGCTCGGGCGTCTGGTGCGCGAGCGCCTGGAACGCGGCCGACATCTCCAGCAGCGAGTCGATGCGCATGTGCTGGCCCTCTCGCAGCAGCCGCTTGGACATCCGCAGTGCAGGCGCCGGGTTGGCGGCGATGCGCTGCGCGAGCGCCATCGCCTGCGGCATCAGCTGGTCCGCCGGCACCACGCGCGACACCAGTCCGCAGGCAAGCGCCTCGGTCGCGTCGATCGTGTCGCCGGTAAAGGTGAGCTCGGCCGCCTTGGACATTCCCACGGTGCGCGGCAGCAGCCACGCGCCGCCGTCGCCCGGGATGATGCCCAGCTTCACGAAACTCTCGGCGAACTTCGCACGCTCCGACGCGATGCGGATGTCGCACATGCAGGCGAGGTCGCAGCCGGCGCCGATCGCCGCGCCGTTGACCGCAGCGATCGTCGGCACGTCGAGGTTGTAGAGCGCGAGCGGAATTCGCTGGATGCCGGCGCGATAGCCGTCGCGGATCGCGTAGCCGCTGCCGCCGGCGATTCCCGACTTGTTCTTCATGTCCTTGACGTTGCCGCCGGCGCAGAACGCGCTGCCGGCGCCGGTGAGCACCACGCACTTCACGGTATGGTCGCGCTGCACACGCTCGCAGGCCGCGACCACCGCGTCCCATTGCGACTGGTTGGACAGCGCGTTGCGCGCGTCCGGGTCGTTAAGCGTCAGCGTCACCACCGCACCATCCTGCTGCCAGGTCACGAAATCGTTCATCGAACATCCGCTCCGTTCATTGGGCGCGCCCGCGCCCGGTTGCATGATTCTCGCCCGATCACGCGATCGCCCGATTCTCTCCCGATCATGCGTTTGCGTGATCCTTGCCATGTCGCCGGGTTGGCCGATGCCCGCTCCGTCACTTGGCTGGTTGACCCCCGCCCTGACGCTCGGGCGCCGTGATCGCGTCGATCTCCTTCGGCGAATAGCCGAGCGACTCGAGCACCTCGCGCGTGTGCTCGCCCAGCCGCGGCGCCGGCCCCGGCGCCGGCAGCCCCTCGCCGTGCCAGCGTGCGCCGGTGCCGGTGGTGCGCAGCCGCCCCTCGCTCGGGTGAGATTCCTCGCCGAAAAAACCGGTCGCCAGCAGGTGCGGGTCGCGCAGCAGGTCGTCGATCGAGAACATCGGGATCGCGGGCGCGTCGATCGACTCCAGCAGCGCCATCGCCTCAGAGGTGGTGCGGCGCGCGAGTTCGGACTCGACAATGCCGTAAAGCTCGTCGATGCGCCGGGTGCGGCCCTCGATGTTCGCCAGCGCCGGGTCTTCGACGAGCATCCGCTGCCCGCCGACCACGTCCAGGAAACGTTTCCAGTGCCCGTTCGAATAGATCAGCGCGCAGACGTAGCCGTCGCGCGTCTGGTAGGGCTTGCGGTAGCGCGACAGCTGCCGCGCATAGCCGGTCGGCCCTTCCGACGGAATGAAGGCCTCGCCCTGCAGATGGTCGGCCATCGTCATCCGTGTCACGGTCTCGAACATCGTCACGTCGATCGCGCAGCCCCGGCCGGTGCGCGCGCGCAACAGCAGCGCGGCGAGCACCTGGTTCACCGCCGACAGCGCGGTGACCCGATCGGCGAGCGCCAGCGGCGCATAGCTCGGGGCACCCCCGGTCGCAACGCCGGCGAGCCAGGCCAGGCCCGACGCACCCTGGATGATGTCGTCATAGGCGGGGCGTGCCGAGTACGGGCCGCCCCGCGCGAACCCGAACATGCCGACATATACCAGGCGCGGATTCAGCGCGCTCAACGTCTCCCACGACAGCCCCAGCCGGGCCATCGCCTGCGGGCGCAGGTTGTAGGCGAACACGTCGGCCTGCGCGATCAGCCGCAGCAGCGCGTCGCGCCCCGGGGCGGTCTTGATGTCGAGCACCACGCTCTTCTTGCCGCGATTGGCGTTGATGAAGATCGCGCCCATGCCCGGGTGGCGCATCGGACCGATGCCGCGCACCAGGTCGCCCTCGGGCGACTCGACCTTGATCACCTCGGCACCGAATTCAGCGAGCGCCTGGGTCGTCGAAGGGCCCATCAGCACGGTCGTCAGGTCGACGACGCGGCAGCCCGCCAGCGGCGTCTCGGCGACCTCTAACCGATCCGTCATGCGTCGGCGCGCCGCTGCGCGCCGTCAGATTCGCGCCCGGGCGCGATGGCGAAACCGCCGGCGTCGAGCGCAGGCGCAGTGCGGATCATCAGGTCGTGGGCCACGCCGGGTCGCCTCCGGAAAACTTGGCGGGCGATGGTATCACCCGTCGCGGCACCTCCCTATCGGCACCGCCCTCTCGGCACATCCTACTCGGCACCTCCCTCTCCGCCGTCCGGTGTGCCACCTTGTCGGCCTCGCTCCGGGCGCGCCGGGCACGGATACGTTTGCCGCGAGCGCGGCATTTATGTAGCGTGCGCGGACGCGATGCGATGTAGCGTGCGCGGACGCGATGCGCGCGGCGCACGCATCCGTCGCCCACGAACCCGACACGGTGGAGACCGCCATGACCAAGATCTTTCTCCTGCAGGGCCCGAACATGAGCTTCCTCGGCCGCCGCCAGCCCGAGATCTACGGCACGACGACCGCGGCCGAACTCGACGCGATGATGCTAGAGCACGCGAAAGCCAACGGCTACGCGCTCGAGATCTTCTACACGCACAGCGAGCCGGTCGCGATCGAGCGGCTGTACCAGGCGCTCGACGAGGGCTTCGACGGCGTCGTGATGAATCCGGCGGCCTTTCTGTTCGCCGGCTACGCGCTGCGCGACTGCCTGCGCGCGATCCAGCTTCCCTACGTCGAAGTGCACATGAGCAACATCGAAAAGCGCGGCCTGCATTCGATCCTCGCCGAGGTGGCGGTGGGAATGGTCGCAGGCTTCGGGGTGAACTCGTACCTGCTCGGGCTCGACGCGATGCTCAGGCACCTCGGCGGCCGCGCGGCCCGCGCGTGAGAGCCCGCCTGGTGCCGCGCAGGTTCTGATCGCGGTTCCGGCGGCATCGGTCGGCAACCCTAAGCGCGCATCGACTGCGATCAGCGGTTCGTCGATTCGCTGCCACCGAAGTAGCCGCGCTCGCGCATCGCCGACGCCAGCGCGACCGCCCAGATCGCGTAGGCGCCCGGTCCCGGGTGGAATCCGTCGCTCGCGGCAAGCGCCGGGTCGGCCATGTCGGGAATCGGCACGTGCAGCGCGTCGGGCTGGCGCTGCGCCCAGCGCGCGAGCGCCGCGTCAAAGCTCATCGCACGTGCCCCGAGAAACCTGCGCAAGGGCTGCGGCAGCGCCGGGAACCGGTGCACGGGCGGCAGGCCTGAGGCCACCAGCCGGGCGCCCGGCGCGATCGATCGCAGCCGCGCCGCCAGCGCGTCGATGTCGCGCAGCCACGCGCCGGTGGAGCGCAGCCCGGTGACGTCGTTCACGCCCACCACGATCAGCGCGACGTCGAAACGCTCGGGCGCAGATTCGACGATCAGCGCCACGAGATCCCTGGCCGTCACGCCGGTCCGTGCCACGAGCCGCCAGCGCACCTCGGCCACCGACGTCGCGACGAGTGCCGCGCCCAGCCGGCCGGACAGCGCTTCGTCCTGGTGGGCTGCGCCAACCCCCGCCGCGGACGAGTCACCGACGATCAGCAGGCGCAGCGCGCCGGGCGACCGTCGTGGCGCCACGGACGCGCCATTCGCAGCGGGATCGGTGGCGCTTGCCGGTTCGACGCCGGACGCCGCGCCGGGCATGGTGTCGCAACCGTCGTCCGGCGCAACCACGCCTTCGCGCGGCCCCGGCGCCTCGGGCAGCTTCGGGGTGACCCGGCGCACCCACAGTCCCTGGGCGACCAGGAGCGGCGCCAACAGGACCGCGGCCGCGGTCGCCGCCAGTTGGCGAGTTCTCATTCCGAGCCCGCGGGCGACGCGCCAACGCGTATCGTCACGCCGGTCGCCGCCCGGATGCGCGTGCACATCGCACGAACGCAGCTCAGCTGAACTGGGCGAAGTCCGGCTTGCGCTTGGCCAGGAACGCCGAGAACGCTTCGCGCGCCTCGGGCGAGCGCAGCATCGTCGCAAACTCGGCACCTTCGGCCGCCATCTGGCGCGCGATCGCTTCGGCGTGTCCCTGCTTCATCAGCCGCTTGGTGACCCGAAGCGACGACGCGGGCAGTCGCGCCAGCTTGCCCGCCTGCGTCATCGCGTACGGAATCGCCTTCTCGTCGGGCAGCACCGCGTTGACCAGCCCCATCTCGCGCGCCTCGAGAGGGCCGAAGGGCTCCCCCAGCATCAGCGCTTCCGCGGCGCGCTGGTATCCGGCGATCGCCGGCAGCAGCAGGCTCGACGCGGCCTCCGGACACAGCCCGAGCTGCGTGAACGGCGTCGAGAACCGTGCCGATTCGCCCGCGTAGACCAGATCGCAGTGCAGCAGCATCGTCGTGCCCACACCGACCGCGGGGCCGCAGACTGCGGCGACCAGCGGCTTGCCGAACGCGGCGATGCCGCGCAGGAAACGAGAGACCGGACTGTCCTCGCCGTGCGGCGGATTCATCAGGAAATCCTGCACGTCGTTGCCCGCGGTGAACGCCTGCGCGCTGCCGTGAATGACCACGCAGCGCACCGCCGGGTCCTCAGCGGCGCTCGCCAGCGTGTCGGCGATCTGCGCGTACATCGCCGCGGTAATTGCGTTCTTCTTGTCGGGGCGATCGAACACGATCGCGGTGATCGCGTTCTCCGTTTTCACACGTATGCTCATCGGCCGTCTCCGGTTCTCTCGTTTCGGGGTGAGTGTTCCTGCCGCGACTGCGCGTTCGCGCGCGCGAGCAGCCAGTCGGTAGCGATCGGCCACAAGGTATCGCGGTAGCGCCGCCTGAAGAAGCCCATGTGGCCGATCGGCCCGCCGGCCTGCGACGGCGCGATGCCGAGCGACTCGCGCCGCACCGACGTGAAGTGCGAGTGCAGCGACTCGATGTTGCGCTTCGGCATCATCCAGTCGTCGCTGATCGAGAGCGACAGCATCTCGAAGCGCGCGCGCGCATACGCGTCCCGGGCGCCCGGCTCGACACCGATCAGATAGTCCGGATGCAGGCACCACCTTCGCCACTGCCGCATGACCCCGGCTGGCAGGTCGCCGATCATCCGCAGGCGCCGGCCCGGGTAGTAACCGGCGACGTGAATGGCCAGCGGCGCGACCATGGCGACCATCGCCAGCATGACCGGGCGCGCAAGCGGGGACAGTCCGCCCCAGTAGCCGCTTCCACCCGCGACCGCCACCATCGCCTGCACCTGCGCGCCACTGGGTGCTAGCGCCGGCAGCTGCGCGCCCAGGCTGTGGCCGACGACGAACAAAGGGGCGGCGGCGGGCGCTTCGGCCCGTGCCGTGCGCAGCGCTGCCTCGTAGTCGCGCTGCGCCCAATCGGTCAAGGTTG
>JAHEDO010000132.1 GCA_024641185.1 Burkholderiaceae bacterium
GACGGGCAATCTCGACACGCACAGCGCCGACGACGTGTTCGCGCTGCTGCGCGAGTTCAATCACGACTTCGGGTCGGCCTGCCTGATCGTCACGCACGATCCGCGGCTCGCGCAGCGATGCGACCGGCAAGTGGAGATCGTCGACGGGCGCCTGACCGACGGATCTTCGCTGCCCGCGATCTGATCGGGGCCTACCAGGCCGCGACGACGCCGTCGCTGCGAGGGTCCGCGCCGCCCTCGAGCATGCCGTCCCGATGCCGCACGATCGCCTGCGCGTGGCCCATCGCCTCGTCGAAGGGCTGCATCAGTTCGACCTCGTGGCCGCGCCGGCGAAGCTCGTCGACAACCTCGGGAGCGAATCGGGACTCGAGCTTGAGCGTGTCGCTCGGTCGGCCCCAGGTGCGCCCCAGCAGCCAGCGCGGCGCCGTCACGGCCGCCTGCGGCTCCATCCCGAAGGTCACGGTGCGGCTGAAGACCGCGCTCTGGCTCTGCGGCTGACCGTCGCCGCCCATGTTGCCGTAGACCATGGTGCGCCCGTCGTCCAGCACGGCCAGCGCCGGGTTCAGGGTGTGAAAGGGCTTTCGTCCGGGTTCCAGCGAATTCAATGCAGCCGGGTCCAGCGAGAAGCTGCATCCCCGGTTCTGCCAGGCGACGCCCGACGATCCGAGCACCACACCCGAACCGAACTCGTGATAGACGGATTGGATGAAGGACACCGCTCGACCCTCGCCGTCGACGACGCCCATCCAGATCGTGTCGGCGGGTCCGCGCCCCGCGCCCCAGGGCGCGGCCTTCGACGGATCGATGCCTGCGCGCAATTCGTCGAGCGTCTCCGCGCGCAGGAAGGAGGCCGGATCCACTTTCATGCGGGCAGGGTCGGTCACATGGCGGTCGCGGATGCGGAACGCCTGTTTCGTCGCTTCCACCGCTGCATGCACGAAGTCCGCCCCGTTCGGGTCCATTCCTTCGATCTCGAGCCGATCCAGGATGCCGAGGATCATCAGGGACACCACCCCCTGGGTCGGGGGCGGCATGTTGTAGAGGGCTCCGCTGCTGTGCCGAAGCGACAGCGGCTCGCGCCACAGCGCACGGTGCGACTGCAGGTCCTCCAGCGCCAGCGGGCTGCCCGCTGCCTGCAGCTCGGTGGCGAAGCTGCGTGCGAGATCGCCGCGATAGAAATCGTCCAGGCCCGCGTGCGCGAGCCGTTGCAGCGTGGTGGCAAGCGCGGGCTGCAGGAAGCGGGCGCCGACCTCCGGAACCCGACCGCCGGGCAGAAACACCTGCGCGAATCCCGGCAGCCCGTGGAGTTCGGCGGACTTCGCGAGCGTATTTGCGCGCTGGCTCTGTGTGACCGGTGCGCCGTCGCGGGCGTGGAAGATCGCGTCGGCCAGAAGCCGTTCGAGCGGCATGCGGCCGCCGAGCTCGCGGCTGAGTCCCAGCGCGGCATTCCAGCCCGAGACCGTGCCGGCCACCGTATTCGCGGCTACCGCGCCGCGAAACGGGATCGCCTGCGCGATGCCGCGCTCCCGATACCAGTCCCGGGTCGCGGCGCGCGCCGATGCGCCGCAGGCGTCGAGACCGCGCACCGGCTGGCCCGGGACACTGATCAGCCAGAACGCGTCGCCGCCGATCGAATTCATGTGCGGGTAGACGACGGCGATCGTCGCGGCGGCGGCGACCATCGCCTCGATCGCGTTTCCGCCTTCGCGCAGCACCGCCAGCGCTGACTGGGACGCGAGCGCGTGCGGCGCCGCCGCCATGCCTCGCAGGCCACGAATCGAATGGATCATCTGAGGCGCTCGTCGTCTGGACCGGGAGGCAGGATTCTATCGGGCATTGCGGGGGCTCCCGGGCCCATGGTGCTCAGTCGATGCGGCCGAGGACCAGGTACTCCAGCAGCGCCTTCTGCACGTGCAGACGGTTCTCGGCCTCGTCCCAGACCACGGACTGCGGGCCGTCCATCACCTCTGCCGCCACCTCCTCGCCGCGGTGGGCGGGCAGGCAATGCATGAACAGCGCGTCGCGCTTTGCCCGCTGCATCATCGGCGCGTCGACGCACCAGTTCTCGAAGGCCTTGCGGCGCTCTTCGTTCTCCGCTTCGAAGCCCATGCTGGTCCAGACGTCGGTGGTCACCAGGTCGGCGCCCTGACAGGCGTCGTGGGGATCGGCGAACTGCTCGAAGTGGTCGGTGCCGACCAGCCCGGCGCGCTCGGGTTCGACCTCGTAGCCGGGCGGAGTCGACACGTGCACCTTGAAGTCGAGTATCTCGGCCGCCTGCAGCCAGGTGTTGCAGACGTTGTTCGAGTCGCCGATCCACGCCACGGTTCGTCCGCGGATCGACCCGCGATGCTCGATGAAGGTGAAGATGTCCGCGAGGATCTGGCAGGGGTGGTACTCGTTGGTGAGTCCGTTGATCACCGGAACGCGCGACTGCTGCGCGAACCGCTCGATGATGTCCTGTTCGAAGGTACGAATCATCACCACGTCGCACATGCGCGAGATCACCTGGGCGGCGTCCTCGACCGGCTCGCCGCGCCCGAGTTGCGAGTCGCGGGTGTTCAGGTAGATCGCCAGCCCGCCGAGCTGCTGCATCCCGGCCTCGAAGGAAAGCCGCGTTCGCGTGCTGGCCTTCTCGAAGATCATCACCAGCGTGCGGTCGGCCAGCGGGTGATAGCGCTCATAGCGCTTGAAGCGATCCTTGATGACGACCGAACGCTTGAACAGGTGGGCAATCTCCTCCTGCGTGATGTCACGCAGCTGCAACAGGTGCCGCACACTCATTTCGGCCTCCGAATGTCAGGCAGTGGTGGGCGAGGGCTCGGACAGCAGCTCGCGGATCATCGGTGCGAGGCGCGAGATCAGCAGGTCCGCGTGCTCGGTGGTGAAGATCAGCGGGGGCAGAAGACGCACGACGGTGTCGGCGGTGACGTTGAGCACCAGCCCCGCGTCCAGGCAGCGGCCCACGAGCTGCCCGCAGGGCCTCGCGAGTTCGATGCCGATCATCAGTCCCCGGCCGCGGATCTCGACGATGCCGTCGACGCCCTGCAACTCGCGCGCGAGCGTGTCGCTGATGTACTTGCCGACCTTCGCCGCGCTTGCGAGCAGGCCGTCCTCCTCCATCACGCGGATCGTCGTGATGCCGGCACGCATCGCGAGCGGATTGCCGCCGAAGGTGGTGCCGTGATTGCCCGGCTTGAAGGTGGTCGCGGCCTCCCCGTGCGCGACGACCGCGCCGATCGGCACGCCCGAGCCCAGGCCCTTGGCCAGCGGCATCACGTCGGGCACGATGCCGGCCCATTGGTGGGCGAACCACTTGCCGGTGCGGCCGGTGCCGCATTGCACTTCGTCGACCATCAGCAGCCACTTGCGCTCGTCGCAGAGCCTGCGCGCCTGCTGCAGGTATTCGACATGGGCGGGATTGATCCCGCCTTCGCCCTGAATCGCCTCGATGAAAACCGCGACCACATTCGGGCGCTCGGCGGCGACTCGCCGCAGCGCTCCGATGTCGTTCAGCGGCACCCGCACGAATCCTTCGACGAGCGGCTCGAACCCCTTGTGGACCTTCACGTTGCCGGTGGCCGACAGCGTCGCGAGCGAGCGCCCGTGAAACGCGTTCTCGTACACGACGATTTCCGGACGATCGATGCCGTGATCGTGCCCGTACTTGCGTGCGATCTTGATGGCCGCCTCGTTGGCCTCCAGTCCGGAATTGCAGAAGAAGACGTTCGTCATCGAACTGCGATCGACGAGCATCTGCGCCAGTTCATTGCGCAACGGGTGCTCGAAGAGGTTCGACACGTGAATCACGCGCCCGATCTGCTCGCGCAGCGCGGCGACCAGCTTCGGGTGGTTGTGGCCCAGGGTATTGACCGCGATGCCGGACAGGCAGTCCAGGTACCGCTTGCCGTGCATGTCGAACAGCCAGACGCCGTCGCCGTGGCTGAACGCGACCGGCTGCTGCGCATAGGTGGCCATCAAGGGCGAGGAGGTGCTCATCGGAATCTCCGCGGCGGGGTGCCAGGCGTTGCGCCTCGACACACCCTCGAAAAACGCAAACGGCGGCAATCGCCGCCGTCGCTCGGCACGACGTCGGCATCGCCGCCGCCGTTCAGGCCTGACGCGCCTTTTGCCGCGCCTGCCCTGGAACGATTGTATTGGAAACCACGCGCCTGCGGAACGAACGAACCCCCGGCGCCCCGGAAGGCTGTCAGAAGTTCGAACTATTCTCATCTTTCCGTTCTAAGTGTCCGGTGGGTAAGACTTTTTTGCGACATCCACTTGTCGTTTTGGACGGTTTCGGCGCTACAATCGCCGCGAAGAGGGCAATCGGGGCGGGCTCACCGACGCAGAGCGGGAACCCGTCGGTGCAGCCGCACCGGTCTGCAGTGTCGGCGCGGCGTTTGGAGGAGTTGATGGCTGACCCGCGGGGGAACGCATGACCCTGGCAGCGAACCGCGCCCTGGGGGGCGGTGCGGGCGACGCCAGGCCGCAATTCCGTGTCGCGATCTTCGGGCTCGGCCACAAGTTCCAGCGACTGTTGGAGATCGTGCTGCGTCACGCGCGGCACAACCAGTACCGCTACGTGCTGGCCGAGGCGCGAGGTCCCGGCGAGTACGACATCGCGCTCGTCGACATGACCGCCGAGGGCGGCCCAGAGGTCGCTTCCACCTTGCGCCGCATGCCGCAGGCGAGTCCGGTGGTCAAGGTCGGCCGGCGCGACGACGCGGTGCGGGGACGCGACGACCTGCTGCAGTCGACGTTCACGATGAACCTGCTGAAGACGCTCAATCAGGTGGTCGAGGACATCCTGCTCGGCCGCTCGCAGGCGCCTGCAGCCGACGGCGCGTCGATGGTCATCGACGGCGAGCCGGACTCTCCGCGCGGCCCGCGCGCGCTCCTGGTCGACGACAGCCCGACGGTGCGCCGACAGCTGGCGGTCGCGTTGCAGCGCATGGGGGTGGGCAGCGAGGGGGTGGGCAGCGCCGCCGAGGCGCTCGAAGCGCTGGCGACGCGGCGCTACGAGCTCGTGTTCGTCGACGTGATCATGCCGGAGATGGACGGCTATCAGCTCACCCGCGCGATCAAGCGCGATCCCGCGATGCGCCGCACGCCGGTGATCATTCTCACCAGCCGCTCATCGCCCTTCGACCTGGCGCGCGGTGCGCTGGCGGGCTGCAACAGCTATCTGGTCAAGCCGGTCGCGCTGCAGTCGCTGCGCGACACGGTCTTCAGGCACCTGAGAAAGCCCGCCGCGGCGGGCGGGCGCCTGCGGGTCAGCCCTTGACGCGGTTGCGGTACTCGGCGGTGCGAGTGTCGATCTCGATCTTGTCGCCGATCTCGACGAAGGCCGGCACCGGAATCGTGAAACCGGTGGGCTTGATACGCGCCGGCTTCATCACCTTGCCCGAGGTGTCGCCCTTGACCGCGGGCTCGGTGTACTCGACCTCCCGCACCACGCTATTGGGCATCTCGACGGAGATCGCGCGGCCTTCGTAGAAGGTGACGTCGCAGGGCATGCCGTCGTCGATGTAGTGGAGCACGTCGCCCATCGAGTCGGCCTCGACTTCGTACTGGTGGTAGTCCGCGTCCATGAACACGTACATCGGGTCGGCGAAATACGAGAAGGTGACTTCCTTCTTGTCGAGCACGAGCACGTCGAACTTTTCGTCGGCCTTGTACACCGACTCGGTGCCGGAGCCGTTCAGCAGGTTCTTCAGCTTCATCTTCACGACGGCTGCGTTGCGGCCCGACTTGTTGTAGTCGGCGCGCTGCACGACCATCGGATCCTTGCCGATCATCACGACATTGCCGGTGCGCAGTTCCTGGGCGGTTTTCATGGTGGACTTCCTCTGGAGGGGGCGCTACGCGGCAGGCTCTGACCTGCTCGAAATGTGCGCACTGGGAAACCCTAAATTATAGCCTGTTTGCCGGATTTCAACTAGCTGCGCGGACCTTCGCGCCGCCCGACCGCTCATGCCGCGAGGCGCGTTTCGCAGAACTCCACGAGCCGCGTCGCCAGGTCGGTGCTGCCGGCGAGCGCCTTTGCCCAGCGCGCATGCGCCGCGCCGATCTCGGGCAGCTTCGCCGCGTAGACGTTCCAGGCCGGGCTCGGCTCCCCGGCATCGCTCCAGGCGTGCATCAGCGCCGCGGCGGCGGCGCTGGCATCGGGGGCGCCCGCGGCCAGCGCGAAGCGCGCGAGGAACGCTTCGAGCTTGGGCTGATGCGCCCGCTCGCTTTGTCGGTACGGCTGCCAGACGAAGGGCGAGCCCGACCAGAACGCGCGGATCCAGGAATCCTCTCCGCGCACGAAGTTCAGGGTGCAGCTCCAGAGCAGGCGGTCGTAGTCGTCCTGCGCGAGCAGGGCGAAACGCTCGACTCGCAGCGCTCCCCGCCGCGCCCGCGCGCCCGGCGACAGCGCCTCGCCCAGGAACGCGGTCAGTTGCTCGTCGGCGACGCCTTCCGGGACCATCAGATGCGTCGGGGTCGGTTCTTCGGCGAGCCGGGCCAGCAGGCGCGCCGCCGGCGCGTCCGGATAGCAGAACAGCGAAATCCGGCGCTCGCCGGGGCGAACGTCGAAGCCGTGCGCCGTCAGCCATCGTTCGGGATTGCCGGGCGCACGGAACGCGTCGCGCGACGCGATCAGCCCCCGCTCGCGCAGCAGGCCGCCGCTGGCCGGGGTGAAGCCGGGGTAATAGAAGTGCTCCACCGCACCGTCGTCCGGCTTGCGCGAGGCGAGGCCGTGGCATCCGTCGATCCAGGGCTCGGCGCTGAGGTACTCGAGGTTGACCCAGAGCGGCGGCAGCGAGGCGCGCACCGGCGGCGGGAGTTCGCACCCGAAGGCCGAGACGGCGACGCGGCGCGTGCCGCCCATCGGTCGCGCGTCGTTCCAGTGCGCGAGTGCGGGCGAATCCGTCGTGCGGCCCGGCCGGGCGTCGGGCGCGATCGCCCGCAGCGTCTGCGGCGCGTCTATCCACAGCGTCACCGACGCGCCGTGTTCGCGAGCGAGCTGGCGGGCAAGCCGCCAGGACACGCCTGCGTCACCGAGGTTGTCGACGACCCGGCAGTAGATATCGAAGGCTAGAGGCTCGATGGCGGGGCAGCCCGGGTCAGGCGTTGACGGGCATCGGGTCGTGCGCTCGGGTCGGCCCGCTCGCGGCGCGACGCGTCAGTCTTTTGGCGCCTGACCGAACAGGTCGTCGAGTCGCGCCCTGGCCCCCGCGTCCGCGGCCGCTGAACCGGGCGCGTTCGGGTATTCGTCGGCGATGCGGTCCTCGTAATAGCTCGCGGGGTTGGGTGCCGAGAGCAGGCGCCGCCAGACCTCATCGGGCACCCCCTTGAAGACGCGGACCGAGCCGTCGACGAACTCGAGTTCGAGCCGCTTGTCGCGCTCCTCGTAGGCGGCCGCCTTCAGCTTGCCGCCCTTCAGCGTTCTGCGTTCCATCGCGTGGCTCCCCAGGGCTGCGACATCGTTGGATGCCGCGACAGTCTGGCGCCCGGCGGTCGGCGCCGGACGCCGCGACCGCGCGGGCGCGCTCAGCACGCGATCACTTCGGCGCCATGCGGATCGCGCCGTCGAGGCGGATCGTCTCGCCGTTGAGCATCGTATTGGCGAAGATCTGCCCGACGAGCTGCGCGAACTCCGCCGGTCGGCCCAGGCGTGGCGGAAACGGTACCTGCTTGCCCAGCGATTCCTGCGCGGCAGGCGGCAATCCCTGCAGCATCGGGGTCAGGAACAGGCCCGGTGCGATCGTCACGACGCGAACGCCCTCGCGGGCCAGGTCGCGCGCAATCGGCAGCGTCATTCCGACGATGCCACCCTTCGACGCCGAGTAGGCGGCCTGCCCGATCTGGCCGTCATAGGCGGCGACGGACGCGGTGTTCACGATCACGCCGCGCTCGCCCTCGTCATTGGGAGAGTTCGCGCACATCGCGGCTGCGGCGAGGCGGATCATGTTGAAAGTGCCGATCAGGTTGATGCTGATCACGCGCGAAAAGGCCGCGAGCGGGTGAGGGCCGTCCTTGCCGACGGTCTTGTTCGCGGTGCCGATGCCCGCACAGTTCACCAGGCCCGCAAGCGTGCCCATCGCGCAGGCGGCCTCGACCGCGGCCTTGCCGTCGGTTTCGGAGGTGACGTCGCACTTGACGAATCGCGCGTTCGCGCCGAGTTCCCTGGCATAGGCCTCGCCGAGCTCCGCGTTCACGTCTGCGATCAGCACCTTGCCGCCCGCCTCGGCGATGGCCTTCGACGTCGCGCCGCCCAGCCCCGATGCACCGCCCGTGACGAGCACCACATTGCCCTGAAACTTCATCGCTCTCTCCTCGGTTGTATCAGCGTCGAAGTATAACGAGCGGGCGGTGGCGGGTCGTTTCGGACTGCGGGTGCCACTGCCGCGCGTGCGACTGCCGCGCGTGCGATCGCCAGGGGCTCCAAACGAACAAGGGCGCCCGAAGGCGCCCCTGCAACGGCCGCGCGGAACACGCGGTGCGGTCCCGGCCGTGACGCTGCGCTACTGCTTGGGCGCTTCGGCCGCGGGCGCGGCGGCCGCGGCGGTCGCCGGTTCGGCGGCCGGCGCGCTGACTGCGGCC
>JAHEDO010000336.1 GCA_024641185.1 Burkholderiaceae bacterium
GTTGATCATGATCCTGTTCCCGAAATTCGCGACGTGGCTGCCTGGATTCGTCTGAACGCGCCAGCCGGACTTCGAAAGCGCAACGAACTGGGTGATCCGGCGCTGGTGCGGCTGATCGGATGCACGGTCGGCGCGATCGCGCTGTGGTTCGTGCTGCGCGGCGCACTGCCCGAAGCATGGCGCACGCCGGGAAGCCCGGCCCTCTATCTGGCCGGCGTGCTCGGCGTGGCCTTGCTGCTCGTGCCAGCGGCGTTCTCGGTGGCCAAGCGCGGCGACTCGCGCGCCGATCCCCGGCGATGGTTCGTCGCGCACGTGTGGTGCTCGTGTGCCGGGGCGGTGCTGATCGCCGTGCACTCGGGCGGTTTTGTTCGCCGCCCGCCAGCGCTGATGCTCGGCCTGCTGTTGGCGCTGGCGGTGCTGGGTTTCTGGGCCAGGGTGCGAGGGTCACGAAAAATGGCTGCCACCTTCGGGTCGAAGGTGGCTCGCTTCGCGCCACCGAGCGACAGCGTGCGCGCGCGCCTTCGCGAGTTGATCGGCCTCAAGCAGGACTTGCTCGCGCGGCTCGATCCGCACGCCTCGGAAGCGACGTTTTCGCCCACGCTAAGCCATCTTCGGCGAAGCCCCTGGCTGGCGATCCGTTATTTGCGTTACGCGCGCGAGGAACGGCTGCTGCTTGGAACCAGAGCGGCGGTGGGCTCGGCGCAAGCGTGGTGGCGACCGTTGCACATGACGTTCGCCTGGCTCTTCGTGTTCGGAGTGCTGGTGCACGTGCTCACCGTGACGTTTTTCGCCGGATGGGTGTCCGATTACGGGCCGGTGCACTGGTGGCACCTGGCCAGTTGGTAGCGCGATGAGCATGGTCCAGCTGCACGCAGGCGCGACCCATCCGTCCGGCGGGGCGAGCACGCGACTTGCGCTGAGAATCGACCTGGACCTTTGCACCGGATGTCGCAGTTGCGAGGTCGCATGCAAGCAGGAGCACCGACTTTCGTCGGGCGAGTTCCGCAACAGGGTCGTGTGGCTGAGCGACCAGCACGCACCCGATCTGTCGTTTTTCGCCCTGTCGTGCCAGCACTGCGAGCGCCCCGCCTGCCTGCGCGCCTGTCCGGTGAACCCGAAGGCCATCGTCAAGGACCCGCACACCGGTGTCGTCAGCGTGCTGGAGGATCGCTGCACGGGATGCGGCGAGTGCGTGATTGCGTGTCCTTACAGTGCGATGGGCTACGACGCCTGGGGGCATCACGCACAGAAGTGCGACCTGTGCGCGTCGCGGCGCGCCGGCGGCGAGACCACGGCCTGCGCGTCGGTGTGTCCGACGCGCGCGATCGTGTTCGGCGACAGGGAGCGTTTGCTCGAAGAGGCGCGCACCGACGCGCGTGCGCTGGTCGACAACGATCTCTTCCTGCTTGGCCCGGCGACCGTCCTGCTTGCCAGGCGACCCGGCATGGACGCTTCCCAGGTAACCACGCACCCGCCCGAGGCGGTGAAGTCGTCTGGCGAGGCAGCGGTCGATCGCACGCGCTTCGGTCAGGGAGCGCGCCCTGCCATAACCGAATCGGCGGCGCCGATCGGGGCGCTGGACCCGACGCGCGCCGGATTTCCGTATCGCGAAGCGCGAGAGGCGGTCGAAGCCGACCGTGTCGTGCCGGGGGGCTGCAATATCTGCTTCAACTGCTGCAGCCTCAAGTTCCACTTTCGAGGCGAGCAGCTGGTGCGCATCACCGGCAACGACGACGACCCGATCTTCAAGGGTCGCGTGTGTCCCAAGTCGCAGCTGACGCTGCAGATGTATCACAGCGAGCACCGCTTGCTCCATCCGCAAAAGCGCGTGGGCGCGCGCGGCGAGGGGCGTTTCGAGCGGATAGGGTGGGACCAGGCGCTCGACGAGATCGCCGCGCGCCTGCGCGAGGTGCGCGACAAGCACGGACCCGAGGCGCTCGGGCTGTTCGTCGGCACGCGCACCGGCTTGCTCGAGTACCTCGGCAGCTCGCGCCTGTTCGCGCAACTCTGGGGCACGCCAAACCACGAGGGAACGGACCCGTTTTGCGCGAACAGCAAGAACGTGGCCTTCGAACTCACGCAGGGCGCGGTCGGAAGCGGCGCGAGCTACACCGAGGCCGACATCGGCTCGGCACGACTGTATCTCTACATTGGCGACAACCAGGCCGAGACGAGACCTGTTCACTTCGGCATGGTCAACGAGTGGCGCATTCGCAATGGCGCACGGATGGTGGTGGTGGACCCGCGCCTCACCGTGACCGCCTCCAAGGCGGACCAGTGGCTGGCGATCCGGCCCGGAACCGACATGGCGCTGGGCTTGGCGCTTTGCCAGCACATCCTCGCGCGCGGACTGCACGACCAGCGCTTCTGCGCCGAGTGGGTGCTGGGTTTCGAGCAATGGCGCGACTTCATCGCGCAGCGCGACTACACGCCCCAGTGGGCCGAGC
>JAHEDO010000337.1 GCA_024641185.1 Burkholderiaceae bacterium
ACCGACTGGCCCACGCGAAACGCGAGGCCGCGCTCGAATCGCTGCGCCACCGCGCGATCGCCGCGGCTGGCCTGATGCACCGCTTCGGACCAGCTTGCCGGCTGATTGTCGTGCGCCGCCGCGCCCGCGCCGCGGGCAGACGCACCCTGCCCTGAACGCTGCCCGCCGAAGCCGGTCCAGCCGCCGCCCCAGGCTTCGCGCCACGACCCGCGACCCGCACCGGCACGCGGCGTGAGCCACTTCATTGCCGCCTCGGGCAACTCTTCCAGGAAGCGCGACTTCAGGCTGTAACGCGTCTGGCCGTGCAACATGCGCGTCTGCGAGAAAGAGAGATAGAGCCGCTCGCGCGCCCGGGTGATGGCCACGTACATCAGGCGACGCTCCTCCTCGAGCCCGTGCTCCTCGGCCACCGCGTTCTCGTGCGGAAACAATCCCTCTTCCAGACCGGTGATGAAGACCGCGTCGAACTCGAGGCCCTTGGCCGAGTGCACGGTCATCAGCTGGACCGCCTCGGCGCCTTCCGAGGCCTGGTGATCGCCGGCCTCGAGCGAGGCGTGCGCGAGGAACGCGGCAAGCGGCGACATCGGCGCCTGATCGGTGCCCGTTGCCTGCAAAGCGGGCCTCTCCCCGGTGGACGGATCGGCCGCCAAGCCGACGCCGTAGGCATCCCCCGCAGATGCCACCGACTCGGATACGAAAGCGGCCGCGGCGTTGACCAGCTCGCGCAGGTTCTCGACGCGCTCCTGCCCTTCGCGCTCGCCGCGATAGTGCGCGAGAAGACCGCTGCGATCGATGACGTGCTCCACGGTCTCGGCGAGCGACATCGACTGGGTCTCCGTGCGCAAAGCCGTGATCAGGCCGGAGAAAGCGGACATCCGGCTCGCTGCGGCGCCCTCGAGCGCCGGCACCGCTGCCAGCAGGCCCGATCCGGCCGCGCGCGCGGCGTCTTGCAGCGCCTCGACGCTGCGCGCGCCGATGCCGCGCGCCGGGAAATTCACCACCCGCAGGTAGGCCCCGTCGTCGTCGCCGTTTTCGATCAGGCGCAGATATGCAAGCGCGTGCTTGACCTCGGCGCGCTCGAAAAAGCGCAGGCCGCCGTATACCCGATAGGGCAAACCGGCCGAGAACAGCGCGTGCTCGATCACCCGTGACTGCGCGTTGGAGCGATACAGCACGGCGATTTCGTCGCGCGCCATGCCGTCGCGCGAGAGCGCCTGGATCTCCTCGACCAGCCACTGTGCCTCGAGCAGGTCGGTAGCCGCTTCGTAAACGCGCACCGGCTCGCCGTCGCCGAAGTCGGTCCAGAGATTCTTGCCCAGGCGGTTGAGGTTGTTGCGAATGAGCGCGTTCGCCGCCGTGAGGATGTTGCCGTGCGAGCGGTAGTTCTGCTCGAGCTTGACGAGGTCGGAGACCTCGTACTCGCGCTCGAACGCGGCCATGTTGCCCACGTTGGCGCCGCGAAACGCGTAGATGCTCTGGTCGTCGTCACCCACTGCGAAGACCGTGGCGCCACCGCCGGCGAAGGCCTTGAGCCAGCGATACTGCAGACGGTTGGTGTCCTGGAACTCGTCGACCAGAATGTGCTCGAAGCGGCGCTGGTAGTGCTCGCGCAGCAGTTCGTCACGTTGCAGCAACTCGAAGCTGCGCAGCATCAGCTCGGCGAAATCGACCACGCCCTCGCGCTGGCACTGCGCGTCGTAGGCCTGGTAGAGCTCGACGCTGCGCCGCGCGTAGTCGTCGTGCGCCTCGACCTCGCCCGGGCGAAGGCCTTCTTCCTTGGCATTGTTGATGAAGTGCTGGACGTTGCGCGGCGGGAATTTCTCGTCGTCGACACCGAGCGCGCGGATCATGCGCTTGATCGCGGCGAGCTGGTCCTGGCTGTCGATGATCTGAAAGGTTTGCGGCAGATTTGCCTCGCGATGGTGCGCGCGCAGCATGCGGTGGCACAGCCCGTGAAAGGTGCCGATCCACATCCCGCGCGGGTTGATCGGAAGCATGGTCGACAGCCGCGTAGTCATCTCACGCGCCGCCTTGTTCGTGAAGGTGACGGCGAGCACCCCGGCGGGGCTCACCTGACGCGTGGAAAGCAGCCACGCGATTCTCGTGGTGAGCACGCGCGTCTTGCCGCTACCGGCGCCGGCGAGGATCAGTGCGTGCCGGGGTGGCAGCGTGACCGCGGCGTGCTGGTCGGGGTTGAGGTCTTTCAGTAGCTCTTGCATCGTCGGCCGCCCATCCCTGTGATTTTACACAGTGACGGCAACCCCATTCCCAGGACCGGGCGCGTGTGGCCCGGGCGCGCGAAACAGGCCCGGGTTCGAAGCGATGGTCGTGACCGCAACGGAGCCCGTCGTCACGCCTTTCTGCCGACGGTCTTCTTTGCCGGTGGCTTCTTCGCAGCTGGTTTCTTCGCGGCGGGCTTCTTCGCGGCGGGCTTCTTCGCGGCGG
>JAHEDO010000133.1 GCA_024641185.1 Burkholderiaceae bacterium
CGCGCATCACGATCTTGATGCCGGCGTCCTGATCCGGGTTGTCGCCCTTGATCTTCACGGCGGCGCGGGCACGCAGCAGCGCGACACCGCCACCGGCCACGATACCTTCCTCGACCGCAGCGCGGGTCGCGTGCAGCGCATCCTCGACGCGAGCCTTCTTCTCCTTCATCTCGACTTCGGTCGCCGCACCCACTCGAATCACCGCAACGCCGCCGGCCAGCTTGGCCACGCGCTCCTGGAGCTTCTCGCGGTCGTAATCGCTGGTCGCCTCGTCGATCTGCTGGCGGATCGCCTTGACGCGCGCCTCGATCGTCTTGGTCTCGCCGCCACCGTCGATGATCGTGGTGTTCTCTTTGCCGATCTCGACGCGCTTGGCGTGGCCCAGGTCGGCCAGCGTGGCCTTCTCCAGGGTCATCCCGGTCTCTTCGGCGATCACGACGCCGCCGGTCAGGATCGCCATGTCCTCGAGCATCGCCTTGCGACGATCGCCGAAGCCGGGGGCCTTGACCGCGACGGTCTTCAGGATGCCGCGGATGTTGTTGACCACCAGGGTCGCGAGCGCCTCGCCCTCGACTTCCTCGGCGACGATCAGCAACGGCTTGCCCGCCTTGGCGACCTGCTCGAGCACCGGCAGCAGGTCACGGATGTTGGAGATCTTCTTGTCGTGGAGCAGGACAAACGGCTCCTCGAGAATGGCGATCTGCTTGTCCGGATTGTTGATGAAGTACGGCGACAGGTAGCCGCGGTCGAACTGCATGCCCTCGACGACGTCGAGTTCGTTGTTCAGCGACTTGCCGTCCTCGACGGTGATCACGCCTTCCTTGCCGACCTGCTCCATCGCCTTGGAGATGATCTCGCCGATCTCCTCGTCGGAGTTGGCCGAGATCGAGCCGACCTGGGCGATTTCCTTGGTGGTCGTGCAGGGCTTGCTGATCTTCCTGAGCTGCTCGGTCAGGGCGATCACGGCCTTGTCGATGCCACGCTTCAGGTCCATCGGGTTCATCCCCGCGGCCACGTACTTCATTCCCTCGCGAACGATCGCCTGGGCGAGAACGGTCGCGGTGGTGGTGCCGTCACCGGCGTTGTCCGAAGTCTTGGACGCGACTTCCTTGACCATCTGCGCGCCCATGTTCTGGAACTTGTCCTTGAGCTCGATTTCCTTGGCCACCGACACGCCGTCCTTGGTGACGGTGGGGGCGCCGAAGCTGCGCTCGAGCACAACGTTGCGGCCCTTCGGCCCCAGGGTCACCTTGACCGCGTCGGCCAGGATGTTGACGCCCGCAACCATCTTGTGGCGTGCGTCGTCGTGGAAAAGAACTTGTTTGGCTGCCATTGTTCAGTCTCCTGAAATTTCCGGAATAGGGGGGTGTTGTGGGGTCGCGCAGGCCTCAGCCTTCGACGACGGCCATGATGTCTTCTTCGCGCATGACGAGCAGTTCCTCGCCTTCGACCTTGACCGTCTGGCCGCTGTACTTGCCGAAGAGGATCTTGTCGCCCACCTTGACTGCCAGCGCACGGACCTTGCCGTCGTCGCCGACCTTGCCGTTACCGACGGCAAGGATTTCACCCTGGTCGGGCTTCTCGGCGGCGTTTTCCGGGATCACGATGCCCGACGACGTCTTGCGCTCGGTGTCGAGGCGCTTGACGATGACGCGGTCGTGCAGGGGACGAAGTTTCATGAAACTATCTCCTAAGCGATTGATAAATATAGGGTTTACAAAAATTCGGGCCGCTTTTGCGGCCGCTATGGAAAACGGTTCACTGTCTTCCGGGGGTATTGCCGCCCACCGGTAGTGTTAGCACTCACCGCTTGCGAGTGCTAATGATACGGGCGAGGCGCCTGAATTTCAAGGGGCGAGGGCGTGGAATTGCGCACTAAATTCCGCAAACGCTCGACGTGTCCCCTCTTTCCCGCGCCGCATCGGGCGGGATTCCGTCCCGCAGGCGCTCGCGCGCGGTGGTCCGCGGTGGCGGTTCGCCGCGGTCGTTCGCATAGGTAGTCGCACGTATTTCGACATGTGGTCGGTCCCGCTAGGATCCCTGCATCGGGTGCCGTGGGCGGTCGCCGTGCGACCGCGGTTCGCCGCGAGGTCGCCAGGCATCGCGATTCCATTCCGGGGAGGGGCGACATGAGACAGGGAAATATCTGGGCAGTCGTTCTCGCAGGCGGGAGCGGCGTGCGACTCAGCGAATTGACCTTGGACCGGCGCGGACATCCCGTGCCCAAGCAGTACTGCTCGCTCGACGGTGGGACCTCTTTGATGATGCTCGCGGTGAAGCGTGCCCAGGCCCTGGTGCCGCCGGAGCGTGTGTGCGCCGTGGTGGCGGCCGAACACTGGCACTGGTGGGAGCCGCTCGAACTGCACTTCGCGGCCGGCAACCTGTTCGTGCAGCCGAGCGATCGGGGAACCGGAAACGGTGTGCTTCTGGCCGCGCTCACCGTCTTGCAGCGCGACCCCGATGCCCGGATCGTCTTCTTCCCGGCCGACCATTACGTGCAGCGCGAAAGCGTGCTGACGCTCGCGGCGCGCGATGCGCTCGACGGCCTGAGTCCCGGCAGCGCCGACGTCGCGATCGTGGCGATCAGTCCCGATCGGCCCGATCCGGGGCTCGGCTATGTCGTACCGAAGGCCGAGGAAAACCTGGATGCCCGCCTGGTCGAAGCGTTCGTGGAAAAGCCGGATCCTGAGCGGGCGCAGGCCCTCATCGCACAGGGCGCGCTGTGGAACAGCATGATCTTCGCCGCGCACGGCGCCGGAATGGTCGACCTGTTCAGCAGGCACTTCCCGTGCACCGTCGCCAGGATGCGGGTGCTCATCGCGCGATACGGCGAGCCGGAAAGCCCGTCGCTGCTGCTCGCCGACCTCTACGAGCGCCTGCCGAGCATCGACTTTTCGCGCGACGTCCTGCAGGAGGCGACGGACCGGCTGCGAATCTCGCGGGCGCAGCCATGCGGCTGGAGCGACCTGGGTACGCCACCCAGGGTTGCCGAGGTCGTGCTGCGACTGGGCTGCAAACTGCCGAAAGGGCGCCTGTCGGACCTTCCGTTCGGCGCGGCGCCCGATCTCGCCCAGGCGGTGCTCGCCCGAATGCGCCTGGCGCCCAAGGCGCGATCGGCGGGTGCCGAGCGGCACGCAGCGCTCGCCTGAGCGAGCGCCCGCGCGCGAACGCCGACCGGAGCAGTTCGGTCGGCGTCCGGCGGAACTCAGTCGACGACCGGCAAATACCTGACGGCGAGCACTCCCTCGATCGTCGCGATCGAGTTCACCGCGGAGGCCGGGACGGCGCTGTCGACGTCGACGATCGTGTACGCCATCTCGCCGCGCGACTTGTTCAGCATGTTGTGAATGTTCAGGTTCGCGGCAGCCATCGCGGTCGAGATCTGACCGAGCATGTTGGGCACGTTGGCGTTCGCGATCGCTACGCGATACCGAGACTCGCGCGGCACCACCGCGTCGGGAAAGTTGACCGAGTTGCGCACGTTGCCGTGCTCTAGGTAGTCGCGCAGCTGGTCCGCGACCATCAGCGCGCAGTTCTCCTCGGCCTCGTGCGTCGAAGCGCCAAGGTGCGGCAGCGCGATGACGCGGGGGTGCGCGATGATCGCCGGTCCCGGAAAGTCGCAGACGTAGTAGCGCAGGCGGTCCGCATCGAGCGCTGCGCAAACGGCGGCTTCGTCGACCACCCCTTCGCGCGAGAAGTTCAGCACGACCGCCCCGTGGCGCATCTGGTCCACGTTGGCCGAGCCGACCAGGCCGCGGGTCGCCGCGACCAGCGGCACGTGAAGCGAGACGAAGTGCGAGGCCTTCAGGATCTCGGAGACCGAGTGGGCCTTCTTCACCTGCGACGGCAGGCTCCATGCGGCATCTACCGTGATCTCCGGGTCGTAGCCGATCACGTGCATGCCGAGCCGGATCGCAGCGTCGGCCACCAGGCAGCCGATCTTGCCCAGCCCGATCACGCCCAGGGTGTGTCCGGCCAGTTCGAAGCCGGCGTACGTCTTCTTGCCGTCCTCGACCTGCTTGTCCATGTCGGAGGCGGACGGGTCGAGTTCCCCGACGAAGCGCAGCGCCGCCGGGAGGTTGCGCGCAGCCATCAGCATGCCCGCGATCACCAGCTCCTTGACCGCGTTGGCGTTGGCGCCGGGTGCGTTGAACACCGGCACCCCGCGCTCGCTCATCGCCTGCACCGGAATGTTGTTGGTGCCCGCGCCCGCGCGCCCGATCGCGCGCACGCTGGCCGGGATCTGCATCGCGTGCATGTCGGCTGAGCGGACCAGGACCGCGTCGGGTTCGGCGATGTCCTTGGCGACCTCGTACCGTTCCGGGGGGAGCCGCTTGAGGCCGTGCTGGGATATCTGGTTCAGGACCAGGACCTTGTAGCGATCAGCCATGCTGCTTCTCGAATTCGCGCATGTAGTCGACCAGCGCGCGAACGCCCTCGATCGGCATCGCGTTGTAGATCGACGCGCGCATTCCGCCCACCGAACGATGTCCCTTGAGCTGCAGCATGCTGCGCTGCTGCGCGCCCTTCAGGAACGCGTCGTCCAGCGCGGAATCCTTCAGCGTGAACGGCACGTTCATCCGGGAACGGTCGGCCCTGGTCACCGGGTTGCGATAGAACTCCGTCGTGTCCAGGTAGTCGTAAAGCAGTTGCGCCTTCTCGAGGTTGCGCTTCTCGATCGCCGCGACCCCTCCCTGGCGCTTGATCCACTGGAAGACCAGCCCCGCGACATAGACCGCATAGGTCGGCGGCGTGTTCAGCATCGAGTCGTTGTCGGCCTGCGCCTTGTAGTCGAGCATCGTCGGCGTGCCGGCCGGCGCATGGCCGATCAGGTCTTCGCGCACGATCACGATCGTCAGGCCCGCGGGCCCGATGTTCTTCTGCGCGCCGCCGTAGATCAGGCCGTACCTGGCGACGTCGACCGGACGCGACAGGAAGGTCGACGACACGTCGGCCACCAGGGGCACGTCGCCGACGGTGTCGGGCACCCAGTTGAATTCGACGCCGCCGATCGTCTCGTTCGAGCAGAAGTGCAGGTAGGCGGCGTCGGGATCGCGCTTCCAGTCTCCCTGCGCCGGGACATAGGTGAAGCTGCGATCCTCCGAGGACGCGGCGATGTTGACCTTGCAGAAGAGCTTGGCCTCCTTGATCGCTTTCTTCGACCACTCGCCGGTGTTGACGTAGTCGGCGGAGGTCTTGCCGCGCAGCAGGTTGATCGGAATCTGCGCGAACTGCAGCGTCGCGCCGCCCTGGAGGAACAGCACCTTGTAGTTCGACGGGATGCCCATCAGTTCGCGCATGTCGGCTTCGGCCTGCGCGTGGATGCTCATGTACTCCTTGCCGCGATGGCTCATCTCCATCACCGACTGGCCCGATCCGTGCCAGTCGAGCATCTCATCGGCCGCCTGCCGCAGCACTTCCTCGGGCAGCACCGCCGGGCCGGCGCTGAAATTGAACACCTTGCGCATCGCGATTCCTTCGATTGTTCCTTAACCGACGAATTCTAGCGGGTTCGCGGATTCTGCCGCGCCGCCGACGGGGTGTTCAGTCGGCGTCGTCGACGATCGGGTTGGTCAGGCGGCCGACGCCCTCGATGTCGATTTCGCAGACGTCGCCGGGCCGCATGAACACCGGCGGGGTCCGTGCGTAGCCGACCCCGGACGGCGTGCCCATCACGATCACGTCGCCGGGCTCGAGCGTGGTACAGGCGCTGATCAGCGCGATCGCGTCCGCCACCGATACGATCATGTTGCGCGTGTTGTCGTCCTGCATCGTCTGGCCGTTCAGGATCGAGCGGATCCGCAGGCCCGTGGCGCCGGGCGGCAACTCCTCGGGGGTGACGAGCTCGGGGCCGAAGCCCCCGGTCGCGTCGAAGTTCTTGCCGATCGTCCATTGCGAGGTCTTGCGCTGGTAGTCGCGCACGCTCGCGTCGTTGAAGCAGGCGTAACCCGCGACCGTCTCGAGCGCGCGATCGCGCGCAACGCGCCGCGCGGTTGCCCCGATGACGACCGCCAGTTCCGCTTCGTAGTCGAGAGTGTCCGACAGGCGCGTTCGCGCGATGGGTTCACGATGGCCGATGAGGCTGCCGTTGGTGCGCAGGAACAGCGCCGGGTACGCCGGCACCGCGTTGCCGCCCTCGGCGGCGTGCGCCGCGTAGTTCAGGCCGAGGCAGAAGATCTTGCCCGCGCGCGGAACCACCGGCCGGTAGCGGATCTTTTCCGGGTCGAGGACCGCGGCCGCGGGGGCCGATCGGATCGCATCTGCCGCACTGGCGAGCGCGGGCTTGCCGGCAGCGACGATCGACACCATGTCGCGGGGCAGCTGCGGCGCCGCGATACCGAGGTCGATGAGACGGTCGCCGTCGCGCACCGCGACGCCGCTGCGGTCGGGCAGTGAAAAGGATACGAGTCGCATGGTGTGCTCAGTCGGGAACGAATTTCAGCGCGACGCCGTTGTTGCAGAAGCGCTTTCCGGTCGGCTTGGGGCCGTCGTCGAAGACGTGCCCGTGGTGGCCGCCGCACCCCGCGCAGTGGTACTCGGTTCGCGGAAGAATCATCTTGAAGTCGAGCTTGGTCACGAAGGCGCCCGGCAGCGTCGTGAAGAAGCTCGGCCAACCGGTTCCGCTGTCGAATTTCATGTCGCTGGTGAACAGTGGGTGGCCGCAGCCGGCGCACACGAAGGTGCCCTTGCGCTTCTCGTCGTTCAGCGGACTGGTGAACGGGCGTTCGGTGCCTTCGCGGCGAAGAACCTTGTACTGCTCGGGCGCCAGCGCCTGTCGCCACTGGGCGTCGGTTTTCGGGGTCTCGTCGCTCATTGCGGTCTCCGGTGGATCGCTTCGGATCGGGGCGGAAATCGCGATCCTATCAGCGTCCGCGTGCGCTCGATGCGCAGCGCACCGATACGCCGTGCCAGAATAGAGCGCAAGCGACGAAACAGTCGAACGACGGAGGATGCATGCAAGGAGGAACCCACCCGTGGCTGGCGCAGCAGCGCGTTCACTACGGCAAGCCCGCGGCGCCGCTGCTCGACGAGGAAGCCAGGCGTGACGGCGCCCGCAGCGTGTTCGTCACCACGACGCGCTCGATCAGCGGCGGCACGTTCGTCGCCGGCTGCATCGAAGCGCTGGGCACCCGCTTCGCGGGAAAGTTCGACGCGATTCCGGCGCACAGCCCCCGCGAGGCGGTGATCGAGGGTGCGGCACGCATTCGCGAAGCGGGCGCGGATCTCGTGGTCGCGATCGGCGGCGGGTCGGTGATCGACGCGACCAAGGTGATGCTCCAGTGCCTGTGGTACGACATCGACAGTGTCGACGGACTCGACGCGATCGTGGGCGGCAAGCACAAGGGTGGCGCCGACCCCAGCGCCTGGGATGCGGATCCGCAGGCGCTGCGCATGATCGCGGTGCCCACGACGCTGTCGGCCGCCGAGTTCAATCATCTTGCGGGCGTCACCGACACGGCGAAGAAGGCCAAGCAAGGCTACCTGCACCCGCTGGCGGTGCCCAAGGTGGTGATTCTCGACCCGGCTGCCACTGCGAACACGCCGCTGGAACTGCTTCTGTCCACCGGCATGCGGTCGATGGACCACGCGGTGGAGCGATGGTGCGCGACGCGCTCGGTGCCCATTTCGGACGCTCTCTCGCTGCATGCGATGGGCATGCTCGCGGACTGCCTGCCGCGCGCAAAGGCTTCTCCGGACGACATGGCCGCCCGGGCCGACTGCCAGGTGGCGATGTGGATGTCGCTGTTGCCGCAGACCTCCGGCGTGCCGTTCGGGGCGAGCCATGGCATCGGATACATCCTCGGCGGCGCGTACGGCGTGCCGCACGGCGTCACCTCCTGTCTGATGTTGCCAGCGGTGCTCGAATGGAACGAACCGGTCAATGCGCAGCGGCAGGAGTCGGTCGCACAGGCGCTCGGGCGCCCCGGCGAGCGCGCCGGACCGGCGATGCGCGCCTTCGTCAGGAGCCTGGGCGTGCCGTCGCGGCTGCGCGACGTGGGCATCGCCCGGGAGCAACTCGCGGAGATCGCGGCCCGCTACGACGGGACGGGGCCGATCTCGACCAATCCGCGTCCGATCCGCGGCGCCTCGGACATCGTCGAGATCCTCGAACTGGCCTACTGACGGACCCCGCCTGCGGTTGGCCGCCGCAGGCGATAGACTAACGTCAATGCGTCGCCTTTCCGGGGGGCGGATCATTAAAACAATGAGGCAGGCGCGAGCGAGCGCCTTAGCGGCCGGTTCGCCGGGCGTGCTTCGAGAAGAAGCGGAATATTCAGGCAGTCCCCACAGCAGGAGGTTTCATGTTCAGAAGAATCCTGGTCCCGACCGACGGATCGGACCTTTCCAACGAGGCCGTCAAGGCGGCGATCAAGCTGGCCGAGGAGAATGGCGCGGCAGTCGTCGCCCTGAACGTCCAGCCCGGCTATCGGCCGCCGGTGGTC
>JAHEDO010000134.1 GCA_024641185.1 Burkholderiaceae bacterium
GCAGCGGGCCCGGGGGCGCGGTGACGATCGCCGATGTCGAGCGCGCCGCGAGCGCGCCGCCGGCAGTGGCCGCCCCGCCGACGGCGAGCGCTGCGCCTGCCACCGCCACTGCCCGGCCCGGGGTGACGGTTCCCTCGGCCGCACCCGCCGGTGTGGCGCCCACCCCGGTGGCCGACCGGCAGCGCGAGATGCGCCGCGCGATCGCGGCGGCGATGAGCCGCTCCAAGCGCGAGATCCCGCACTACTACCTGTCCGAGCAGATCCCGATGGCGCGCTCGCTCGACTGGCTCGGGCAGCGCAACGCGCAGCGGCCGATCACCGAGCGGGTGCTGCCCGCGGTGGTCCAGCTGAAGGCGGTCGCAATGGCGCTTCGCCTGACGCCTGAACTGAACGGTGTGCATCGCGACGGAGAATTCGTGCCGAGCGCCGCGGTCCACATCGGTGTGGCAATCGCGCTGCGGGGCGGCGGACTCGTCGCGCCCGCGATTCACGACGTCGGGGACAAGTCGCTCGATCAGCTGATGCGCGAACTCGCCGACCTGGTCAAACGTGCCCGAGCCTGGTCGCTGCGCAGTTCGGAGATGTCCGATCCGACGGTCACCGTGACGAATCTGGGCGATCAGGGCGTAGAGTCGGTGGCGGGGGTCATCTACCCGCCTCAGGTCGCGCTGGTAGGATTCGGGCGGATCGCGGATCGCGCGTGGGCGCAGGACGGCTGGTTGAAGGCGCTGCCCGTCGTCACCGCGACGCTGGCGGCCGATCATCGGGTCTCCGATGGCCACCGTGGCGCGCGATTTCTCGCCGAACTGCGCGATCAGCTTCAGCGACCCGAAGAACTCGACGCGACGCCTTGAACCGCAGCGCCAGAACGGAAGCCCCATGGACGAACAGGATCTCAGAAAGACCGTCTTGTCGACGTTGCAGTCGATTGCGCCGGAGCTCGACCCCGCGGATGTCGCACCGGGTCGCCCGTTGCGCAATCAGGTCGATCTCGACTCGATGGACTGGCTCAACTTCCTGGTGGCGCTTCACGATCGTCTGAAGGTGGAGATCCCGGAGGCCGACTACGCGCGTCTGGTCACGCTCGACGACGTGATCGGCTACCTGTCCGCGAAGCTGGCCGCCCGGTGAGCGCGCAGATCGTCGCCGCGCCGGTGCGCGTCCTACCGGCGGACCGCCCCCTGTCGTGGCTGGCCAAGGGCTGGCGCGACTTCCTGCGCGCGCCGTTGCCGAGCCTGGTGCACGGACTGATCTTCGTGATCGCGGGCGCGGTGATCGTCGCCATCGGCTGGGGCCGATACGAACTTCTCGCCGGCGCATTCTCCGGATTCCTGCTGGTCGCCCCGATGCTGGTGGCCGGCCTCTACGAAGTCAGCCGCAGGCTCGAGCGAGGCGAGCGCCCGACGATGCGCGACGTGGTCCGGGTCTGGATCGAGGGCGGCGCGTGCATGGTACGCATGGGTTTTCTGCTTGCGCTGCTCGGCACATTGTGGGTCGGCCTGTCGACCCTGATCATCGTCGGTCTCGGCGGCATGAAGGGCGCCGGGATCGGTGACTTCATGCGCGACTTCGTGCTGTCGCCGAACTGGCTGCCGTTCTTGCTGTGGCTGGTCGCGGGCGGAATGTTCGCGGCGGTCGTCTTCGGCATCTCCGTCGTTTCGGTGCCGATGCTGCTCGATCGCGACGTCAATCTGCCGACGGCGGCGCTCACCAGCGTGCGGGTGGTCGGCACCAATCCCGTTCCGATGGCGCTGTGGGCGGCGCTGGTGATGATGCTCACGCTGCTGGGCATCGCGCTGGTGCTGCCGATGCTCGTCGTGGTTCCCGTGCTCGGGCATGCGACATGGCACGCGTACTCGGACTCGGTCGATCCGAGCCACCTCGCGCCACGGTTCTGAGACCGCGCGCGATCACCGGGACAGGGAGGCTGCAGCGATGTTCGGCTTCACCGAAGAACAGGTTTCCCATTTCGGGGTCACCTTCGGGCTGGCCGCGTTCATCGGCTACATGCTCTTCATCGTCTGGAACCTCGCCCGCAAGTCGAATGCCGGGCGCTTCGGGACCTTCGTGCTGTTCTTCGTCCTGGCCTTCGGGATGCTCGGCTTCATCGCGAAGGCAATCATCCAGTGGGTGCTGGGAATCTAGAAGGTCGAAAACTCGCTGTTGCGCCGATCGGTGACCAGCATGCTCCCCGGCGCGTGCGTGATGCACAGCGGTAGCTTCGCGGCTCGCAGCGCCGCCTGCGGCGTGACGCCGCAGGCCCAGAACACCGGCATTTCGCCGTCGCGCAGCGTCACTGCGTCACCGTAGTCCGGACGGCTCAGGTCGGCGATGCCGATTTGCGCGGGGTCGCCCAGGTGCACCGGCGCGCCGTGGACCGCCGGAAAACGCGACGTGATCTGGATCGCCCGGATCGCGTCTGCGGCGTCGAAGGGGCGCATCGAGACCACCAGCGGCCCGCTGAAGCGGCCTGCGGGGGTGGTGGCGATCGAGGTCCGGTACATCGGGACGTTGCAGCCCTGGCTCTGGTGCCTCAACTCCAGTCCGGCTTCGATCAGCGCTTCCTCGAAAGAGAACGAACACCCGATGGCGAAGGCCACCAGGTCGTCGCGCCACAGGCTGCCGATGTCAGTCGGCTCGTCGGTCAGCTGGCCGTCGATCCAGACGCGGTAACGCGGCAGATCGGTGCGCAGGTCGATGTCGTCGCCCAGCGTGGGAAGCGCCGGGTTGCCTGCCTCCGATATCGCGAGCACCGGGCAGGGCTTGGGATTGGCCTGGCAGAAGCGGTGGAAGTCCGCGGCGTGCTCGGCAGGCAGCACGACCAGGTTGCCCTGCACGTAGCCGGGCGCCATACCCGAGGTGGGCCCCCGGAACTCGCCGCTTCGAATTCCCGCCCGCGCCGCGCGTCCGTTGTCGAGTTCCGGGGAGGCTTTTCGCATCAATCGCTCCGTCATGCAGTGCCTGGTGAATTCGCACGCGGCGCTCGGCGCCGCCGCCGTGATCTTCCGCAGGGCGTGCCGCCTGCGCCGCTACAGGAGTCCTGCCGCCTTCAGCGCCAGCCGGATCCGTTCGATCTCCGCCGCCGGAATCTTGACCAGCGGCGGGCGCACGACCGCGCGCGGCAGCCTGCCCAGCAGCACCAGCGCCTCCTTCATCCGGTTGTGCATGTCGACCCAGGGCTCCGCGTAGAACACTTCGGCAGTTGGCATGATGCGGTCGTGCATTGCCCGGGCCGCGGCGAGGTCGTTCGCCTGCACCGCCTCGAACAGCCGCGCCTGCAGGTCGGCGATCACCGAGCCGCTGCCCGATAGCAAGCCATTGCATCCCAGCACCAGCGAGCTGAGCAGCCATGCGCTGTGCGTGGTCAGCACGTGGACCGGCCGCTCGCGCGACTGAAGGCGGCGGATCTGGCGGTCGTGCAGTTGCGGGTTCGCGCACCAGTCCTTGATCGCGCGCACGCTCGGGACCTCGTCGCAGATGCGCTCCAGCGTGGCGAGAGGGTAGCCCTGTCCGCCCGCCGGAGGGTACTGAAAGATGATCAGCGGCAGGTCGGTCGCGTCGGCGATGCGGCGAAAGTGCTCCACCGCCATTTCCGGACGCTGTCCGAAGGTGTAGATGCCCGATGGGAACACCAGCAGCGCTGAAGCGCCACCCTCGGTCGCCATCCGGGCCAGTCGCTGGCCTTCCAGGCTGCCCTCGCAGTAGATCCCGGAGATCACCGGAACGCGGTCGCCGACCTCGTCCATCGTGATGTCCAGCACGCGCCGCTGCTCCTCGACGGTGCAGGAGGCCACTTCCGACGAATGCGCGTTCGTGGTGATCGCGGACAGGCCACGCACCGAGGTCACATCACGCAGGTGGGCGCGGTAGGAGGCCTCGTCGATCGACAGATCGTCGTGGAAAGGCAGCAGCACCGCCGGGATCACGCCGCGGGGTTCGAAATTCGGGGTCGTCGCCATGCGGATTCTCGGGCCGTTCATCGCATAAATGGGAGGGGTGAGTTTGACATACCTGATTGCGACGGACCAAACTTTGACGGTTGTGCCCCCGCACGCGGGGCCGACCATCAACGGGAGCGCTCGATGTCTGAAGAATCACGCAAGGATCTTTACGAAACCGGTCTGCAAATCCGCCGCGAAGTGCTCGGGGCCGAGTACGTCGACAACTCGCTTAAGAACGCCACCGACTTCAACCGACCCTTCCAGGAACTGGTTTCCGAGTACTGCTGGGGCGCGGTCTGGTCACGCCCCGGCCTCACCAGGAAGGAGCGCAGCATGATCAACCTGGCGATGCTGACCGCGCTGGGCCGCACGCACGAGGTCGAAATCCACGTGCGCGGGGCGCTGAACAACGGGTTGACCAAGGAGCAGATCAGCGAGGTGCTGCTGCACACGACCATCTACTGCGGGGTGCCCGCGGCGCTCGACAGCTACCGCGTCGCCAGCAAGGTGATCGCCGAACATGGCAAGTGACGCACTGAAGCCACCGGCGCGCATCGGCGTCGTCGGTCTGGGGCTGATGGGCGTGCCGATGGCACGCAATCTGCTGAAGGCGGGTTTCACGCTCGCGGTCTTCGATGCCAACGCGCAGGCGGTGCGCGACTTCTGCGCAGGGCAGCCCGAGGTGCTCGCGCCGGCGAGCCTGCGCGAACTGGCCGCGTCGTGCGCGGCGGTCATCACGATGCTGCCCAACGGAGTGATCGTGCGCGAGGTGGTTCTCGACGGCCAGGACAACCTTGCGGCGGGGCTCGCCAAGGGTGCGGTCGTGATCGACATGAGTTCCTCGTCACCGGTCGGAACACGCGATCTCGGGGTGCGGCTGGCCGAGCGCGCAGTCGCGCTGATCGACGCGCCGGTGTCCGGCGGCGTGAAGCGCGCGATCGACGGCTCGCTCGCCATCATGGCAGGGGGCGACGGCGGAGTGATCGACCGCTGCGAAGCGCTGCTCTCGTCGATGGGCCAGCAGGTCTTTCGTACCGGCGGACTGGGCACCGGGCACGCGATGAAGGCACTGAACAATTACGTTTCCGCAGCCGGGTTCGCGGCGGCGGCGGAGGCGGTGCTGGCGGGCGCCCGCTTCGGCCTGGACCCCGCGACGGTGGTGTCGGTGCTGAACGCGTCCACCGGTCGCAACAACTCGACCGAGAACAAGTTCCCGCAGCATGTGCTCACGCGCAAGTTCGCGGCGGGCTTCAGCCTGGGCCTGATGGTGAAAGATCTGCGCACCGCGGTGGAAGTGGCGCGCGCTACCGGCATGCCGGCGCCGATGGCCGAGACGACGCTCGAGCAGTGGGCGCGCTCGGAGGAACTGCTCGGACCGCAGGCGGATCACACCATGATGGCACGCTATATCGAACATCTCGCGGGCAGCACGATCGCGGACGGCGAGGTCGGAAAATCATGAGCATCGAACCCTACGAGGTCTACGCGATCCGCTACGCGACCATCGCGCGGCGTTCCTCGGAGAATTTCATCGGCGGCGATCCGCACGAGTCCGGCGCGCGGATGGACTATTTCGTCTGGCTGGTGCGCAACGGCGCGCGCAGCTTCGTGGTCGACACCGGTTTCAACGAGCAGGCGGCGCACCGGCGCAAGCGCGACTTCCTGCGCCCCCCGACCGAAGGCCTGGCGATGCTCGGGGTGGATGCGGCGCAGGTGAGCGAAGTGATCCTCACCCACATGCACTACGACCACGTCGGCAACTTCGACCTGTTCCCGAACGCGCGCTTTCACCTGCAGGACCGTGAGATGTCGTTCGCGACCGGCCGCTACATGTGCTGCGGACCGTTCGCCCACGCCTACGAGGTCGACGAAGTCGTGGGCATGGTGCGCAGGGTGTACGCGGGGCGTGTGGAGTTCCACGACGGCGACGCCGAACTGGCGCCCGGGCTCTCGCTGCACCACATCGGTGGCCATACGCTCGGACTGCAGGCGGTGCGGGTGTGGACCCGGGTCGGCTGGCTGGTGCTCGCTTCCGATGCGAGCCACTACTACGCGAACATGGAGGAGGCGCGGCCGTTTCCCATCGTCGCCGACGTGACCGCGATGGTCGACGGTTGGCGCAGGCTGAAGGCGCTGGCGTCGGCCCCCCGGCATGTCGTGCCGGGGCACGATCCGCTGGTGATGCAGCGGTATCGGGCGCCCGACGCGTCGATGGAAGGCACCGTCGTTCGCCTGGACGCCGAGCCCGCGCCGTAGGAATCGGCGTGCCCGTGCGCGGGCACGCGCAAGGGGCGGGCGTTCCTCGGGCGTATTTGCCCCGGCGCCGCTCGCCGCCCGACGGTCGTTCCCGGCGCGCACGCGCCAGAGTCAAGCAGCACAATGGAGAACATCTTGGCATTCGAAACCATCCTGTACGAAGAAGACGGCCCGATCGGGTGGCTCACGCTGAACCGTCCCGACGACGGCAACATGTTCACGCCGCAGATGTGTGACGAGGTCCGCGACTGCATCAACGACGTCCGTCGCGAGACCCGTACGAGGGTGCTCGTGATCACCGGCGCCGGTGACAAGTTCTTCTGCATCGGCGGGCGCAAGGAGGGCATGGAGGACACGCTGCTCTACGCCGGCGTCCTGCCGACCCTGGAGATGTACGAGTCGATCGATCGGCTGCAGAAGCCGGTGATCGCATCGGTCAACGGTTACGCGGTCGGCGGGGGCAACGTGCTCCAGGTGGTCTGCGACCTGACGATCGCCAAGGAGAGCGCGGTGTTCCGGCAGGTGGGTCCGATGATGGGCAGCTTCGACGCGGGTTTCGGCACCTGGTACCTGGAAGACTGCATCGGGAAGAAGCGCGCGAAGGAGCTGTGGTACCGCAACCCCAGGCTCACCGCGCGCGAGGCGCTCGAGTGGGGGCTGGTCAACAAGGTGGTGCCCGACGACGAACTGCGTGAGCAGACGCGCAAGATGGCGCTGGAGATCGCCGATCGCGGACCCTTCGCGCTCGCGTCGATCAAGGGCGCGTTCAATGCGCGCCACGGCGGTGTCAACGGGCTGGCCCGGGTCGCGCACGACCTGTTGCTGCGCGGTTACCTTGGCACCGAGGAGTCCCACGAACTGGGTGCCTCGTTCCGCGAGAAGCGCAAACCCGATCCGGACAAGTTCGGCCGCTGATCGTGCTGCTCAAGCTGTTCGACCTGCCGGCCGCGCGCGAGTATTACCGCCAGGGCGCCTGGGCGGACGAAACCCTCTACGGCGCGCTCGTGCGCCACGTGGCGCGGCGTCCCGATGCGCCCGCATTGCGCGACGCGCGACTGCGGCTGAGCTGGCGCCAACTCCACGAGCGCGTCGACGCGCTCGCCCGCAGCCTGCACCTGGCGGGGCTGCGCCGCGGTGACCGGGTCGCGGTGTGGCTGCCGTCGCGCGCGGAGTGCGTGGTCGTGCTGCTCGCGTGTTCGCGCAACGGCTACGTGTGCTGCCCGTCGCTGCACCAGAACTACACGGTCGGGGAGATCGGCCTGCTGCTCGAGCGTTCCCGCGCAAGCGCGCTGATCATGCAGCCGGGCTACGGCGCGGATGCACTGTCGTCCGACATCGTCGCCCGGGCGAGCGCGCTGCCGGGAATCAGGGCGATCTACGCGGTCGGCGGGCATGACGCGCGCGTGCAGCCGTTTCCGGAACCGTCGCCGGGACAGCCATCGCAGGCGTTTGTCGCACCCGACACCGATCCGGACAAGATCGTCTATCTCGCGTTCACCTCGGGCACCACCGGAACCCCGAAGGGCGTCATGCACTCGGACAACACACTGCTGGCCAACGGCCGCGCGATGGTGCGCGACTGGCACCACGACCATCGCACGGTCCTGCTCTCGCTGTCGCCGCTCAGCCATCACATCGGCACGGTGGCGATCGAGCAGCAGATGGCCGAGGGCTTCGAGCTGGTGGTCAACGACCCGCCGCCCGGCATGAAACCGATCGACTGGATCGTGGAGAGCGGCGCCACCTACGTGATGGGGGTGCCCACGCATGCGATCGACATCCTGGCGGAGACCAAGCGTCGCCAATGGAACGCGCTGGGCGCGGTGAAGCTCTTCTACATGGCGGGTTCGCCGATTCCGCGCGAGGTGGCGCAGACCTTCCTGTTGATGGGCATCACGCCTCAGAACATCTACGGTATGACCGAGAACGGTTCGCACCAGTACACGCTGCCCGACGACGACGCCCTGACCATCGTCGAGACCTGCGGACGCGCGGCCGCCGGTTTCGAGTGCGCGATCTTCGACGCGGAAATCCCGGACAAGCGACTGCCCGCGGGACACGTCGGCGAGATCGCCACGCGCGGTGCGCTGCTGATGCTCGGTTACTTCGACAACCAGGCTGCCACCGAAGACTCTTTCAACGGCGAGGGCTGGTTCCACACCGGCGACCTCGGCACGCTCGACGAGCGCGGCTGCCTGCGTTTCGTCGGCCGCAAGAAGGACCTGATCATTCGC
>JAHEDO010000135.1 GCA_024641185.1 Burkholderiaceae bacterium
CGAGCTCCGCGAGCTTGCACAGCGCGTCGGCCGATCCGAACTTGAGTTCGATGCCGCCGGTCTTCTCCTTGGTGATCAGGCCGAGCTCGTAGAGCTCCATGGCCGCGCCGACGGTGGAACCGAAGGTGATCGGGTCGTACCCGTCCTCGTTGCACAGCATGTTGGCGTACTGCAATGCCTCGATGTCGTTGATGCCGGTGGCCGCGCCAAGCGCCCACGCCGCCTCGTACTCGAGACCGCCGGTGGCGCCCCAGTACTCGGGCTTGTTCACCACCGAGAAATGCGTCTCGTCGATCTTCGAGATCCGACCGCAGGCGATCGTGCAGCCGAAACAGGCCTGGTTGGTCACCAGTTGCGACTTGCCGTCGGTGGGCCGCTTCTCGGCCATGGCCTCGGCTCCGATCTTGCTCGCGCCCTCGAACTGCACGTCGCGGCAGTTGCGGGTGGGCAGCGCGCCGGTTTCGTTGATCACGTTCATCAGGACCTGTGTGCCGTAGGTGGGCAGGCCCTGGCCGGTGACCGGGTGGTCGTGCAGGATCTTCTTCTTCTCCCGCGCGACCTTCATGAACTCTTTCGGGTTGTGGATGTTGCCCACGCCCCGGGTGCCGCGCACCGCGATCGCCTTCAGGTTCTTCGAACCGGCCACCGCGCCGACGCCGGAGCGCCCGGCCGCACGGTGCAGATCATTGACGATGCAGGCGAACAGCACCCCGTTCTCACCCGAGCGTCCGATGGAGGAGACGCGGGTCAGCGGATCCTGCGCTTCCTTCTTCAGCATCTCCTCGGTCTGCCAGACGGTCTTGCCCCAGAGGTGCGACGCGTCGCGCAACTCGGCCTTGTCATCGACGACCGAGAGGTAGACCGGTTTGGCGGAACGGCCTTCGAAGATGATCATGTCCCAGCCGGCCATCTTCAGCTCGGCGCCCCAGTAGCCGCCCGAGTTCGACGCGGCGATCGCGCCGGTGAGCGGACCCTTGGTGATCACCGAGTAGCGCCCGCCGGTGGAGGCCATCGTCCCGGTCAGCGGACCGGTGGCCCAGATGATCTTGTTCGCCGGCGACAACGGATCGACCTTGGGGTCGACCTCCTCGCAGAAGTACTTGGTGGCGAGTCCGCGCTGGCCCAGATAGAGCTTGGCCCAGTCCATGCGCAGCGGTTCGGAGGTACACGTCCCCTTGGTCAGGTCGACGCGGAGAATCTTTCCAGCCCATGCCATGTCTAGTTCCCTCCTGCTCAGGCCGCTGACGGCTGGTTGCCCAGCTTGTCGGCCCACTGCTTCATGCGGTCAAGCCCGGTCCAGTCGGCGTCGACGTAGGTGATCGCGCCTGTGGGGCAGGACTCGGCGCACGCCGGTTCGCCGCCGCACAGGTCGCACTTCTGGACCTTGCCGGTGTCGTGCACATAGTTCACCGTGCCGAACGGGCAGGCGATGGTGCAGACCTTGCAGCCGACGCAGACGTCCTCGAGCACCACCTTGGCGCCGGTGACGCCGTCGAGCTTGATCGCCTCGACCGGACACGCGTGCAGGCACCAGGCCTCGTCGCACTGGGTGCAGGTATAGGGCACCTTGCGGCCCGTCTGATGGAAATCGAACACCTTGATCCGCGACTTCGCGGTGTTGAACGTCCCGTAGTTCTCGAAACTGCACGCCATCTCGCACTGGAGACAGCCGGTGCATTTGTCAGGGTTGATATGCAGGGACTTCTGCATGGTTCCTCCAAAAGAAATTTCGACGCGCCCTATGCAACGTAAAGCATACCCGCTGACGGGCTTCGATGCATAGCTGTGGACCACCGTGAAGGCATTTTTCCGAGACGTCATTTCGCACGTTGCACCGCAGCATCCCGGCTCAGCCACGCGCCCCGACGGCCGCCGCCAGCAAGCGGACGCCCGCGGCCGTATGCGCCTGTTCGATCGGCGTGCCGAACGCGTGCGACAGTGCGTGCGGCTCGACCACCGCATCGACGCTGCCATGGCGAGGATCGCCGCCGGGCGTCATCAGCAGCGCGTGATGCCCGGCGCGAAGCGCGTGGTTCGGATCGTGCGTGGAATAGACGATCGAGAGCCCCTCGCTTGCGAGGGACCGCAGGGTATCGAGCACACGCACCTGGTTGCCGAGGTCCAGGCTGGCGGCCGGCTCGTCGAGAATCAGCGCGCTCGCCTGCTGGGCCAGCGCACGCGCCAGCGAGGCGAGCTGGCGTTCGCCGCCGGACATCCGGGAGAGCGGGCGCGAACGCAACGGCCCCAGCCCCAGCCGCTCGATCGCGTCGGCCGTTGCCGCTCGGTCCAGTCTGCCCGGCGCTGCCGCCGGACCGAGCCGCCCGAGCCGACCGAGCATCACATACTGTTCGACGCTGAAGTCGAACGCGGCGCCCGGACTCTGCGGCACGTACGCGACATGACGCGAGAGCTCGCGCGCGCCCAGCCCTTTCAATGGTTTTCCGCCCCAGGTCACTTGGCCGGCCACCGCCGGAGACAGGCCGAGCAGCGTACGAAACAAGGTCGTCTTGCCGACGCCATTGGGCCCGAGCACCACGAGGATCGCGCCGAGTTCCTGGCGAAACGTTGTCGGTCCGGTAAGCGCGACCATTCCGGGTCCGAATTGCAGGCCTTCGACTGCGAGCAAGGGATCAGTCATCGGTTCGACGGACCATCAGGACGAACAGTGCCGGGGCGCCGATCAGCGCAGTGAGGACGCCGGGCGGGACCTCGACCTGCGCGATGATGCGCCCCATCGTGTCGATCACGACCATCAGCAGCGCCCCCAGCAGCATTGCGACCGGCAGGACCCGAGAAAAGGCGGCTCCGACCAGAAGCCGCGCCGCGTGCGGAACCACCAGGCCAACCCATCCGATGATGCCCGCGACAGCGACCGAGGCGGCCGTCGCCAGCGCCGCGCCGACGACCAGCGCCGCGCGAAGCGCCCCTATGCGCACGCCAAGGGCGCGCGCCTCGTCGTCGGACAGGGCCAGCGCGTCGGCCTGCCAACGAAGCATCACGATCGGCACAACCCCCAACGTGCCCATCGCTGCCAGCCACTTCAGATCGCCCTGCTCCACCGCGGCGAAGCTTCCGAGCAGCCAGAACGTGATCGCGGGCAACTGCGTGTACGGATCGGCGAGCATCTTGACCAGCGCGATCAGTGCGCCCAGCAGGCTGCCGATCGCGATGCCTGTCAGCACCAGGCTCAGCACCTTGTCGCGCAGCGGGAGTCGCGCGCCCACCAGCCAGACAGCACCTACCGCGATGAGCCCGCCGGCGAACGCACCCGCCTGAATCGCCCCCACGGTCCAGCCGAGAAAGATGCCCAGTACCGCGCCGAGCGCAGCCCCCGCGGAAACCCCGAGCAGGTCGGGCGCGGCCAGCGGATTGCGGAACACCGATTGGAGGGCGACGCCGGACGCCGCGAGGGCGGCGCCGACAATCGCGGCAGCGAGCACGCGCGGGCCCCTGATCTGCCATAGCACGGCCTGCGCGGTCGCCAGAGCCGCGGGGTCGCCACCGCCCGACGGACCGAGCAGCAGATCCAGCAGCTGGGTGAGCGCAATCGGATACCGGCCAATGCACACCGACGCGAGCATCGCGACGACGATCGCCACCGCCAGTGCTGCGTTGATCCTCGGGGCTCGCATCGGCACGCGCTAGTCTCGGCCCGCGAGCCGACGCGGTGCGTCGGTGTCGCCGATACCCGTGCCCGAACCCACGCGCGAACCCGTACCCAACTTCGTACCCAAACCGGTACCCGAACCGGTGCGCGCGCGCCGGCCGCCGCACATATGATGTCGCCGGGCATTTCCCGCCCGCCAGGAGCACTGGAGATCGCGCCGCCGCATGAGAGATCCGTGATCGAAGACCGCCGAATCGTAGCGGAGCGCGGACACGCCGTCGACGCGCCACGGCAATGTCGCGCCGGAGTTGCCGCCGTCATCTTTCAGGGAACGCATCGCGCTGCGACAATACGCGCAATACTGCAACAACCCGATTCCCCGCCCCGTTGACCCCACCTTCCGACATCGTCTCGATCGCCCTGAGCTACGAGCTTGCCGCCGGTGGCGAACCACACCTGCGAAATCCGTTTTTCGAGGCAATCGGCGCGATCCGCGCGAGCGGCTCGATCGCCGCCGCAGCGCGCAGCCTGGGCTACTCGTACCGACATCTCTGGGGCTATCTGAAGGAGCAGGAGACGCGGCTGGGCCGCCCGCTGGTCGTCTGGGAGAAGGGGAAACCGGCACGACTCACTGAATTCGCGGAAAAGCTCTTGTGGGCCGAGACGCGAATCCGGGCGAGGCTCGCACCCCAGATCGAGAACCTCGCGACCGAGATCGGCCGCGAACTGACCTTCGCGTTCAACGACAAGCTGCCGATCGCCACCTGCTGCGCGAGTCACGACCTGGCGCTGCCACGGCTCAAGCAGATCTGCGAGGCCGGCCACGGGCTGCTGGTCGATCTGCGCTTCGAGGGCAGCCTGACCGCGCTGGCCGCCCTGCGCGCCGGCCGCTACGACTTCGCCGGAATCCATCTGCCGCTGTCCCGGCCGGAACTCGCGCGCCGCGGGTCGCGGTTGCACCGCGCGTTCGGGCCGCTCCTTCGCCTGGGCCGCGAGAAGCTGATACGCGTTTCGCGGCGCACCCAGGGACTGTTCGTCGCGCGCGGCAATCCGCTGCGAATCCACGGGATCGAAGACCTGCCACGGGTTCGGTTCGTGAATCGCCCCACCGGCACCGGAACCCGGGCGCTGCTCGAAGAACTGTTGATCAGCGCCGGCGTCGCGCCCGAGACGGTCGGCGGCTACGATCGCGAGGAAGCGACCCACCTGGCGGTGGCCGCGGCGATCGGGGCCGGCGCCGCCGATGCAGGCTTCGGGATCCAGGCCGCGGCGGCGGCGCACGGGGTCGATTTCGTCCCGCTCGTCGTCGAAGACTATTTCCTGGTGTGTGAACGGCCGACGCTGGAGACCCGGCAGGCAGCGCTTCTGATCGAGGCGCTCTCATCCCCCGAGTGGCGTGCCGCGGCTGCGGAGCTTCCGGGCTACGACACGATCGGCAGCGGCGAGATCACGTCGCTGCGACGGACGCTGCCGTGGTACGCGTAAGCGGGAATGCGGGTTCGACAGCGCGCGAGCGGAAACTGCCCGGCAGGGCGAGGGATCGACGATGAGAACCAAGGACAGCAGCGCGATCAGCGTACGACTTCGCTTCACCGATCACGCGCGGCTCGGCCCCGGCAAGATGGCACTGCTGGAGGCGGTGCAGCGAACCGCGTCGATCGAGGCCGCGGGCAGAGAGCTGAACATGTCCTACCGGCGAGCGTGGCTGCTGATCGACTCCGTGAACGCGATGTTCGAGGAACCCGCGGTGCAGATCGCGGCCGGCGCCGGCCCCGAAGGCGACTCGACACTGACGCCGCTCGGCCATGCACTGATCGCCGCCTACCGCGCGACCGAGGCCGCCACGCAACGTGCCGTGGCGCAGCACTTCGCGCAGTTGCTGCCGCGGCTGCGCGAAGTGCCGGCCGAACCGCTCGCGCCCCCGGCTCGCAAGCCGTAACGGTCAGAGTTCCTCTCGCGCCTGTGGCGAGCGGCCTCGGGAGGCGAGCGCCAGCGCGCGATCGTCCAGCGCCACCGCCTTGACCATCGCGAAAATGTCGTCGCCCACGTCCAGCGCGAGTTCATCGACCGAACGGCGCGTCACGAGCGCCACCAGGCGACCGCTCCCGCGCAATGCGATCTCTACGCGCGCCAAAGGGCTGTCGTCGCGCTCAAGCACGGTGATGCGACCCAGCAGCACCGTGCGAAAGCTGACATCGCGCGGCCGCTGCACCGCCAGGCCGACGTCGAGCGCGCGCATGATCACGCGATGCACGCGCCCGGGCTCCCCGACCCGTCCGGCCACGCTGATCGTGCCTGCCGGGTGATCGAGCACCGTCAGCCCGTAGCGCAGGTCGTGCTCGCGAACGACCGCCTCCACGACCGACACCGCCGCCAACCGCCCTTCGCCCCCGACCGCCCAGGCCGGTGCGAGCACGTCGCCGGGGGCACCCGAGGCCTTCATCCGGCCACGCTCGAGGACCATCACTTCGTCCGCGAGTCGGGCGACCTCGTCGACCGCGTGCGACACATAGACGAACGGGATCCCCAGTTCCTCGTGCAGCCGCACGATGTAGGGCAATATCTCCATCCGCCGCTCGTAATCGAGCGACGCGAGCGGCTCGTCGAACAGGAGCAGACGCGGGGCGGACAGCAGTGCGCGTCCGATCGCCACGCGCTGACGCTCGCCACCCGACAACCCGGCGGGGCGGCGGCCCAGAAGATGCCCGATGCCCAGCAGTTCGGCCACCGGCTCGAGCCGCGTGCTCGCCGCCTGGCGCGGAGCGAACCAGCGCCCGTAGAGCAGGTTCTGGCGAACCGTCATGTGGGGAAAGAGCAGCGCGTCCTGGAACACCAGTCCGATCCGCCGCCGGTGCGGCGAGACGTCCGTGCCGTTACGCGAATCGAACAGCACCTCGTCGTCGAGCTCGATGCGGCCGCTGTCGGCCTGAACGAGGCCGGCGATCAGACCGAGGACGGTCGACTTGCCCGACCCGGACGGACCGAACAGCGCGAGCGCCCCGCAGTCGGTGTCGAACCGGAGTTCGAGATCGAAGTCGCCGCGCCGCAGCTGCGCCTCGAAGCGGATCATGATCCGCTACCGGTGCGCTGCCCCACCTTGCGCGCGAGCAGTTCGGAGGCCGCCAGCGCGAGCAGGGAAATCGCAATCGCGATCGCGGTCAGACGTATGGCCCCCGCGTCGCCGCTCGGGGTCTGCGTGTACGAGTAGATCGCCGAGGGAATCGTCTGCGTCTCTCCCGGGATATTGGAAACGAAGGTGATCGTCGCGCCGAATTCGCCGAGCGCCTTGGCAAAGCAGAGCACGGCGCCGGCGATGACGCCGGGCAGCGACAGCGGAAGCGTCACCGTCGCGAACACCCAGAGCGGCGATGCGCCCAGCGTCCCGGCCGCCTGCTCGAGCCGCCGGTCGACCGCCTCGATCGCCAGCCGGATCGCGCGCACCATCAGCGGGAATCCCATGATGGCGCAGGCGAGCGCCGCACCGGTCCAGCGAAACGAGAACACCAGGCCGAAATGCGCTTCGAGAAACGCACCGATCGGACCGCGCCGCCCGAACGACAGCAGCAGCAGATAACCGGTCACGACCGGCGGCATCACCAACGGAAGGTGCACCAGGCTGTTGAGCAACAGCATTCCCGGGAAGCGGCAACGCGCGAGCACCCATGCGATCGCGATGCCCAGGGGCAAAGAGCAAGCGGTCGCCCATGCAGCAACTTTCAGGCTCAGCAGGACGGCGGTGAGTTCGTCGGGCGACAGGGAGATCATCGCGGCACCACCCCGCGGTCGACGCAGCCGAATTGGGGCGAGCGGCTCATCGCGGCGCCCTCAGGACACGAGCGAGAAGCCATGCTCGCGGAACGCCGCGGCCGCGGCCGCCGACCGAAGATGATCGTAGAAGCCCTGCGCGTCCGCGTTGCGGCTCGCGCGCATGATCGCGACCGGATAGCGGATCGGTGGGTGCAAGTCTGCCGGGAAGACGTCCACCACGCGCACACGCGGATCGGCGCGCGCATCGCTCTCGTAGACGATGCCCAACGGCGCCTCGCCGCGCGCGACCAGCGCAAGCGCCACACGAACGTTCTCGCTCATCGAAAGACGAGATTTCACCGCGGCCCAGGCGCCCAGGGATTCGAGTGCCGCGCGGGCATACCGGCCCGCCGGCACGGTACGGACATCCGCCACCGCGAGACGCCCTCCGGCAAGCGCCGCAGCGAGATCCACGCCGGGACGCAGCGCCAGGTTCGCCGCCGGATCATCGGCCGGCGCCACCAGCACCAGCCGGTTGCCCAGCAGCGGACGCACCGTGCCCTCCCGAACGAGGCCCTGCCTTCTCACGTAATCCATCCAGTCGCTGTCGGCGCTGACGAAGAGGTCCGCCGGGGCGCCCTGCTCGAGCTGGCGCGCCAGCGCCGACGATGCCGCGAACGAGAAACGCACGCGGGCGTGCCCCTCTGCCTGCCAGAGCCGCGCAACCGCCTCCAGCGCGTCCCTGGTGCTCGCCGCGGCGAACACCAGCAGGTGCTGCGCGCCAGCGGCGCCAGCGACGCGCGGGAACCCGCCGATGGCCAGCGTGAACAGCGACCCCGTCGCAGCCAGCGCGGCCTCGAGCGCGCGACGCCGCCGGCTCCTGCCCCGGTTCATCGCGGTGGCCGCATCGCGCGCAATCCCCGAGGTCCGCGCGCCCAGGTGCTCAGGTGTTCTGCACCACGATCGAGGGAAACTTCAGCGTCATGTCCCGGGCCTTCTCGGCGATCTTGACTGCGACCTTGCGCGCGATCTGCCGATAGATTTCGGCGATCGCACCGTCCGGGTCGGCGACCAC
>JAHEDO010000136.1 GCA_024641185.1 Burkholderiaceae bacterium
GACGCCCGACCGGGTGCGTGAGACGCTGTTCAACTGGCTGGGAAGGGAACTCGACGGGCTCGACTGCCTGGACCTGTTCGCGGGGACCGGGGCGCTCGGGCTGGAGGCGGCGTCGCGCGGTGCCGCGCAGGTATTGCTGGTCGAGAGCGAACGGCGCGCGGCGGGCGCGATCGCGTCGGTGCTGGAGCGCCTGGATGCCCGCGAGGTGACGCTGCTGCGCCGCGACGCGCTGTCGGCGATCGCGGATGCGCGCGACGCGGGGCGGCGGTTCGACCTGGTCTTCCTCGACCCGCCTTTCGGTCAGGGCTGGCTCGAGCGCGTGCTGCCATTGCTGCCGGCGGTGCTCGCGCCGGGCGCGCGCGTCTATGTCGAATCGGAAGCGCCGTTGTCGGCGGACGCGGTTGCGGGCCTTCTGGGGCCGGGATGGGATCTGGTGCGCGCCGACAGCGCCGGCCAGGTGTTCTACCATCTGCTCCGGGAAACGAACTCGGAGAAAGGCTAGTCATGACGCTCGCGGTGTACCCAGGGACGTTTGATCCGCTCACCCGCGGCCACGAGGATCTCGTGCGTCGCGCCGCATCGCTGTTCGACAGACTGATCGTCGGCGTCGGCCTGAACCTGGGCAAGAACCCGCTGTTCGCGCCGCCCGAGCGTGTGGACATCGCGCGCGAGGTGCTGGCGATCTACCCGAACGTCGAGGTCGTGAGCTTTTCCGGACTGCTGGTGAACTTCGTGCGCTCGCGCAACGCCAGGGTGGTGATCCGGGGCCTGCGCGCGGTTTCCGACTTCGAGTACGAGTTCCAGCTCGCCGGGATGAACCGGCAGCTGATGCCGGACATCGAAACGATCTTCATGACGCCCACCGACCAGTACCAGTTCGTCTCCGCGACACTGGTTCGAGAGATTGCGATGCTGGGCGGCGACGTCAGCAAGTTCGTCTCCCCGACCGTGCAGAGCAGACTGGTCGAAAAACTCAAGCAGCTGGGAGTCGCCACGTGAGCGGCGGGGTTGGCGCGCGAAGCGGCGCACGCCTTCCCCGGGTGACGAGTCCGTCGGCGAGGACGCGGGCGCCGGCCGCGGCGCGGGTGCCGCGATGGCGCTGATCATCACCGACGACTGCATCAACTGCGACGTCTGCGAACCCGAGTGCCCGAACGACGCGATCTCGATGGGGCCGGAGATCTACAGGATCGACCCCGAGCGTTGCACCGAGTGCGTGGGGCACTTCGACGAGCCGCAGTGCCAACAGGTGTGCCCCGTCGCCTGCATACCCCTGGACCCTGCGCACCGGGAGACGCGCGAGCAGCTTCTGGCGAAGTATCGTCGCCTGCATCCGGACGCTCAGGCACCGGAGCGGCGCAGCTGAGCGGCGCGCCCGACACCGACGTGCCCGACGCAGACGTGCCCGACGCAGACGAGAACTACGTCGACCAGCACTACGCCGACGCGCCCGACACACCGCTGTCATCGTTGCCTGCCAGCGTGAGTGGTTTACGGAAATGTCGATGAATCTGATCCTTTGGAGGCACGCGGAGGCCGAGGACGCCGAACCCGATCTGGCGCGCCGCCTGACTCCGCGCGGCCGCAAGCAGGCCGCCCGGGTGGCGAAGTGGCTGCGCGAGAACCTGCCGGAGCGCTTCGTCGTGCTCGCGAGTCCGGCGGCCAGGGCGCGGGAGACCGCCGACGAACTGGACATCGAATACACGGTGGACCGGCGCCTGGCGCCCGACGTCGATGTCGCGCACTACATCGCCGCCGCGCAGTGGCCCGAGGGCCCGCAGGAGGCGGCGGGGACCGTCGTGGTCGTCGGTCATCAGCCCGTGCTGGGGCGGCTGGCGAGCCTGCTGCTCGCCGGCGAAGAGCAGGACTGGACCGTACGCAAGGGCGCGGTCTGGTGGCTGTCGACGCGCGAGCGCGAAGGGCGAGAACAGGTCGTGCTGCGTGCGGCGGTGAGCCCCGATCAGCTTTGACCTGCTCGTGCGCGCTGCCGCGTCGGCGTGCTGTCATCCGGGCGACGCCCGGCCAAGCGCATCCGCGCTAGATCCGCTCGTAGACGATCTCGTCGAAGACGCGCAGCTCGGCCCATGACGCTGTCTCGGTCCGAAGCGTCTGGTCGCTGAGGGGGTGCGCTTTCGCCCAGGCCTTGGGCAGTTCCAGCCGGATTCCGCGACGCTTCAGGAACAGCGCCGGCAACGGAGTCTCCTCGTCGTCGCGCTGTCGGTGCAGGATCGAGGCGACGCGCATCGACAGCACCATCAGCCACTCGAGGTCGTCTGCCACCAGCTCGCGCAGCTTTCGCAGCCCGCCGACCTGCCCGAGCGCAAGGTGCGACATCGTCGCCTGCTCGGACCGGGTGAAGCCGGGCATGTCCGCGTTGGACAGGATGTACGCGGAGTGCTTGTGAAAACCGTCGTGCGCGATCGACTGCCCGATCTCCGCGAGCTGCACCGCCCAGCGCAACAGCTCCCTGCGCTGCGCGAGGAGTTCGGCCGCGCCGCGCGCACCCTGTTCGAACAGCGCGACCGCCGTCCGGGCGACCCGTCGGGCGTGCGCGGCGTCGACCGCGTAGCGCTGCATCATCTGCTCGACGGTGATCTCGCGCATGTCCGCGCCGGCCCGGCGCCCGAGCAGGTCGTAGAGGACTCCCTGGCGCAGCGCCGCGGGGCAGTAGCGCATTTCGCTGACGCCGAGCTCGTCGAACACCGCGGACATCACCGCCAGCCCGCCCGCGAGCACAGGCCTGCGCTCGGGCCTCAGGCCCTCGAGCCGCAAGCGGTCCGCATGGCCCGCCTTGACCAGCAGCCATTCGATGTTCAGCAGCGCTTCGCGGGTCAGCTGATCGGCGGAGAAGTTCAGCTGTGCGAGCTGGGTCAGCGCCTTCGCGGTGCCCGAGGTGCCGACCGCGTAGGACCAACCCCTGCTGCGGTAGGCGCGCGCGGTCGGCGCGAGCACGTCGCGGGCCGCGTAATAGGCCTGCTCGAACGAGGTTCGATCGACCTCGCCTCCCGGAAAGAACTGCTGCGAGAGCGACACGCAGCCCACCCCCGCCGACTCCAGCAGCGCGGCGTCGTAGTCCGCGCCGATGATGCATTCGGTGGAGCCGCCCCCGATGTCCACGACCAGACGGTCCTGGCGATCGGCGGGCAGCGCGTGCGCGGCGCCCAGGTAGATCAGTCGTGCCTCCTCGCGCCCGCCGATCACCTCGATCGGGAAACCGAGCGCCGCTTCGGCGGTCGGCAGGAAGCGGCGGGCATTGCGCGCCACGCGCAGCGTGTTCGTCCCCACCGTGCGGACGGTTTCGGGGCTGAACGAGCGAAGCCGCTCGGCGAACCGGCTCAGGGCGCTCAGTGCCCGGGCCTGCGACGCGGCATCCAGCATGCCGCGCGGGTCCAGACCGGCGGCCAGGCGCACCGATTCCTTCAGCCCGTCGAGCGGCAGGATCTGCTCGCCGACAGGGGTCGACTCGACGCGGCCGATCAGCAGCCGGAAGCTGTTCGAGCCGAGGTCCACCGCGGCGAGCAGACGATGCCCGTTCATCGGCGTGCGCGTCCCGGCTCGCGGTGCTTGGTTACCATTGGCGGAGCATGGCAAAGAAAGCGAATGTCACCAAATCATCACGTCAGGGGCACAGACTCGGGCGGATGACCTCTGTGCTGCCGGCAGATGCGATCGGGTCCGCGCGCCTGCTCAATCGCGAAATCGGGATTCTCGCGTTCAACGAACGCGTTCAGGCACTTGCCGAGGACGCGAGCCTGCCGCTGCTCGAGCGGCTGCGCTTCGTCGCGATCGTCTCGAACAACATCGACGAGCTGTTCGAGATCCGGGTCGCGGAACTGCGCGAGTTCGCATTGCTCGACCGGCCCGACCGCGCGGAGATCCGCGCAAACCTGAACGCGATCGCGCAGCGCACCGATCAGCTGGTGCAGCGCCAGTACAGGCTCCTCAATGAAGTGCTGCTGCCCAGCCTGCACCGTGAAGGCGCTCTGTTCCTCGGCGCTGCGCAGTGGACCGAGGCTCAGCGCCGCTGGGCCGAGGAGCTGTTTCAGACCGAGATCGAGCCGATCCTGACGCCGCTCGCGCTCGACCCGGCACACCCTTTCCCCAGGGTACTGAACAAGAACCTGACCTTCGTCGTCGAACTGGCCGGGCGCGACAGTTTCGGCAGGCGTGCCGGCCTCGCGGTGCTGCAGGTGCCTAGGACGCTGCCTCGCGTGCTGCGCGTGCCCGACAAGGTCTCGGGCGTGCGCGACGGCCTTGTCCTGCTGAGCACGCTGATACAGGCCTTCGTCGAAGACCTGTTCCCCGGCCTGGAGGTGCGCTCGATTCACCAGTTCCGGGTCACGCGCAACAGCGAGCTCTTCGTCGACGACGAGGAGATCACCGACCTGCGCGTCGCGCTGCAGGGCGAGCTGCCGCAGCGTCACTTCGGCGATGCGGTGCGCCTGGAGGTGTCGGCGGGATGCCCGGATGCGGTGCTCGCGCGCCTGCTCAAGGAGTTCGGGCTGACCAGGGGCGAGTGCTATCTGGTCGACGGCCCGGTGAACCTGAACCGGCTGTCGCAGGCGATCGATCTGGTGCATCGACCCGGCCTGAAGTACCCGCCGTTCGAACCCGGGCTCCCGGCGGTGCTGCGCGAGCGCGAGCTGTTCGCGGCGATCCGCAAGGGCGACGTCCTGCTCCACCACCCGTACGAGTCGTTCGGCCCGGTGATGGACTTTCTCGAGTCGGCGGCGCGCGATCCGGACGTGGTCGCGGTCAAGCAGACGGTCTATCGGACCGGAGCGGACTCCAAGCTGATGGAATCGCTGGTCGCCGCAGCGCGCGCCGGCAAGGAGGTCACCGTCGTCGTCGAGCTGATGGCGCGCTTCGACGAGGAGGCCAACATCAACTGGGCCGAACGGCTCGAGCAGGTCGGCGCGCACGTCGTCTACGGCGTGGTGGGCCACAAGACCCACGCGAAGATGGCGCTGGTGATCCGTCGCGAGCAGGGCCGGCTGCGCCGCTACGCGCACCTGGGAACCGGCAACTACCATCCGGGAACCGCGCGCCTGTACGAGGACTTCGGCCTGTTCACCGCGGACGCCGACGTCTGCGCCGACGTGCAGGAGGTCTTTCGCCGTCTCACCGGGCTGGGCCGCTCGGGCCCGCTGCGCGTACTGCTTCAGAGCCCGTTGAGCCTGCACGCCGGGGTGCTCGACGCGATCAGGCGCGAGACCCGGCATGCGAAGGCGGGCAGGCGCGCCTACATCGCGGCGAAGGTCAACGCGCTCCTCGAGGAACAGGTGATCGAGGCGCTCTACGAGGCAAGCTGCGCGGGGGTGAAGATCGACCTGATCGTGCGCGGCGTCTGCGCATTGCGCCCCGGTGTCGAGGGCATGTCCGAGAACATCCGCGTGCGATCGCTCGTCGGCCGGTTTCTCGAGCACAGCCGCATCTACTATTTCCTGAACGACGGCAAGAAGGACGTCTGGCTCGGTTCAGCCGACTGGATGGGGCGCAATCTGCTGCGCCGCGTCGAGGTGGCCTTCCCGGTGCGCGACAAGCGCCTGAAGAAGCGCGTGATCGACGAGGGCATCGTCGTGCACCTGCGCGACAACGCGTTCGCCTGGACGATGGACAGTGACGGGCACTACGAGCGCAAGCGGCCGCGCGGTGAGCCGCGCGTGGCGCAGCTGCGCCTGCTCGAACTGCTGGCCGGCAAGAGCGGTCGCGCCACGCTCGAGACCTGAGGAGGCGTGCGCTCGGCTTCGCCTGCGGCGGACCAGGTCGGCAAGCTCCTGCCCGGCTGCGGCAGGTGAGCGGGCGGACTCTGGCGCGGTTGGCCTCAGGCGCGGTCGGGCGCGAGCCGGGCCGCGTGCGAGATCGTCAACACGAGGTCCTCGGGCAACAGGCAGTCGGCATCGCGGTCGGCCTCCTCGAGCGGGGCCCCGAAATGCAGTCGGTCGTCCTGCGCCCTTGCCAGGCCGATATCGGCCAAGGTCTCGACGATCGCCGCGAGCGCACCCCGGTCGGCGAAGTCCGCTCCTGTGCCTTCGCGGATCAGCGAGAGCCTGCGCGCCAGGCGCTGGCATTGGTCCTGCAGCGCTCCCGCGGTGAGCACGCCGGTTCCCGCATGCGACAGCACCTTGACGACCAGCAGGTAGCGCTCGAGCGTGGGGCGCACGATGCGCGCAAGCCCCTCGAGCAGCGCCACCTCACTGCGGCCGGGCATCGGCGGATGCCAGAGACCGCTCGATTCCGTGGCCAGTCCGGCGCGGTCGAATTCGGCCAGCACCGTGTCCAGCCTCGAATCGAGCTCCTGCTCGTTCCAGCCGAAGAAGAGCTCGGCGCTGAGGAACGGGTGCAGTCTCGCGGCGGTGCGTCCGAGCGTCGCGCGGTCGACTCCCGGACGGCGCGTGATGATGCACGCGAGCAGAGACGGCAGCGCGAACGCGTGCAGCACGTTGTTCGCGAAGTAGCCGAGCAGCCGCGCCTGCGTTTCGGGCACGCCGACGATCTCTCCGTACGGGTCGTCGATGCGCTCGACGAGGCCCTGGCGCTGCGCATAGCGGAGCACTTCCTGTCCGTCCATCTCGGTCAGGACCTGCCTTGCGGACAGCGGCTGTGCGATCAGCAGCGCGCGCAGCAGGTCGATGCGCTGGGCGAGCTGAACCGCGTCCATCGCGGGACGGGGCGCGCCGGCGACGGCGCACGCCAGCAGGTTCACCGGGTTGACCACCAGCGCGTCGTTGATCCGCACGACGACCTCGCGCGCGAGCGCGGCGTCGAGGCGCTGGCGCGGATCCTGCGCGGACGCGTCGTCGGCGCCGTCTTCGTCGCGCCAGCGCGGCCAGCGTTCGTCGAGGAAAGCGTCGAGCCGGACCGGTTCGCCGACGTTCAGGTGCAGCTTCCCGAACCGCCCCGAGCGCAGTTCCTTCAGCGCCCGCAGCAGGCCGGCGAGGGTCTCGCGCGGCTTCGCGGCGCCGGCCAGTTCGGCCGCGTAGCGCGCGCCCTCGATCAGCTGCTCGTAGCCGATCCAGACCGGGACGAAGACGATCCTGCGTGACGGGTCCCGCAGGTAGCTCTCGACGGTCATCGCGAGCATCCCGCTGCGGGGCGGGAGCATCCGGCCGGTCCGGCTGCGCCCGCCTTCGATGAAGTACTCGATCGGGAAGCCACGCTGGATGATCGCGTGCAGGTACTCGCGGAACACCGCGCCGAACAGCGGCTCGCCCTTGAAGCTGCGCCGCAGGAAGAACGCGCCGCCGCGCCTGAGCAGCGAACCCACCAGGGGGATGTTCAGGTTGATCCCGGCGGCCACGTGCGGCGGCGACAGGCCGCGCTGGTGAATCACGTAGGACAGCACCAGGTAGTCGACGTGGCTGCGGTGACACGGCAGGTAGACGATCTCGGCCCCGGCGCCGGCCTGCGCGATGTCTTCGAAGCGGTGAACCTCGATACCGTCGTAGACCCGGTTCCAGAACGCGTCGAGCACGCGTTCGAAAGCGCGGACGAACGGGTACGAGTAGTCGGAGGCGATCTCGTAGGCGAAGCGGCGGGCCTGCAGTTCGGCGCGCGCGGTGTCGATGCCGCGGCGCGCCGCCTCGGCGCCGATCGCCCGCTGCACCGGCTCGCTCTGCACCACGGTGTTCACCAGTGTCTGCCGGTGGGAAAGGTTGGGGCCGACGGCGAGTTCGCGCTCCCTGCGAAAGGTCGCCCGAAGCAGGCGCGCGATGCGGCGCGTCGCGGGGTCGTTTGCCGCAGAGCCGGGCGCGCCGGCATCGGCGGGCAATGGCGCATCGGCGATCGCCGCCCGCAGCGAGAAGGGCTCGCCGAAGCGGATCTGGGTGCCGCGGCCGTGGATCAGCAACCGGAAGAACTGCCTGACGAAGCCCGGCGTGACCCAGCTGTCGGCAAAGAGCGCGGCGAAGACCGAGTCGTCGCGGCTGGGTGCCCGGCCCCAGAACACGCTGACCGGGACGATCTGCACGTCGGCCGCAGCCTCGCTTCTGACCGCCGCAATCAGCCGCTCGAGGCGCTTCGAGTAGCGGTAGGGATTGCGCTGCAGCGGCGAGGGCTGGCCGCTGCGCGTCAGGAAGAAGAACGCGCTGCGCTCCCCGATGCCTTCGGCGGCCAGTGGCGCCGAAGGCAAGGGCAGTCCGAGCTGCCGTGCGGCGTCATCGAGCACCAGGAACGCGGAGAGCTGGCGGACGGGCAGCGCGTAGCAAACCGGCTGCGAACGGTCGATACCGAGTCCGTCGGGGTCTTCGGGCAGCACGCGAAAGCGTACGACCGCGCGCAGTGCCGGGCGCATCAGCGCGACCAGCCATCGATCCAGTGCCAGTCGCACCCTCATTGCGAGGTCCTGTCGGTCACGCCTGTTCGAGCACCAGCATCAGCCCCGATGCACGGCCTGCGGGGACG
>JAHEDO010000137.1 GCA_024641185.1 Burkholderiaceae bacterium
ATCGGCCGGCAAGCCATGGATGGATAGCGGCGGCGGCGGGCTGGTGAGCACGATCGCCGACTACGCGCGGTTCGCGAGGATGCTCGCGGACGGCGGGACCGCGGGCGGCGAGCGGATCCTCGCCACCGAACTCTTCGCGGAGATGGCGCGCGACCAGCTGCCGGCCGGCGTCGACGGGCCGGCGAACTTCACCGGACCGGGGTTCGGGTTCGGGCTCGCACTCGCGGTGCGGCTCGACTGGGGTCCCGCCGCCATGCCGTGCAAGGCAGGGGAACTTGCCTGGTCGGGCGTCACCGGCACCGCGCTCTTCGTGCACCCCGGGGAGCGATGGTTCGCGCTCTCCTTCAGCTGCAACACCAGCTCGAGGATGATGGCGAGAATGGAGTTCCGCCGCGCGCTCGCTCGCAGCTGAAGCCCCCTGACCGCGCGAACGCGCGGTCGCCGGGCGCCCGGTCACCGTTGCGCCGAATCGCCCAACCCGACGCTCCCGAGTCCCGGGAGCCGCAGCCTCAGGTCGTTGAAGTCGATGCCAGCCGACAGGCCGAGCACATTGAACTCTATGCCCTCTTCGCGGGCCACGCCCACGCCGAGCAGCCCCAGCAGCGAGACCTGCCATCCGGTTCCGCTGGGCATCGAATCGAAGACTCTGCCGTTGGCGAGATAGTCCTTGCCGATCGCGTTGGCCGGCAGGTCGAGCCCCAGCTCCGGCACCTGCCGCGCAACGAACGCGGTGAACGTATTGCTGTTCGGGCCAGGCCAGGCGCGATACTCGTCGGGATACGGGTAGGCCGCGACAGCGGCCTCGACGCGATCGATCAGCGACTCGACCTCAGACCCGCGCCGATCGATCAGCAGTGTCGGCTGCGCGTTGAACCAGTAGAAATCCGGCGGGCCGCCGGCGCTGACCGCGAGCGCGGGACGGCCCCTATAAAGATTCCAGCCGATCACCTGGTAGACGGTGTAGCGGTCCGCGCCGGCGCGCTTGGTGGCGATCCAGGTGTGGATGCCGAAGGCCCCACGCCAGTTGTAGGTGCGCGCGCCGTAGACCTGGACGAGCGCGCGGGGCTCGGTCTGCGGCGCTGGCGCCATGCCGCTGCTCGCACGGCTGGCGGTGCTCCAGTGCGTATCCAGATCGAGGTCGCCGAAGGCAAGCACGCCCAGCGGTCCGAGCAGCAGCACTCCGACCAGGGCAACGACGCTCGTCGGCCACCACCACCAGCGACGCGCGGTCCGGGCGCTGCGCATCCTCGCCCCGCCGCGACTACCTGTAGACCCCGTCCCAGGTTTCGGAGCTCACAGTGGCACGCCTGCCGTCGGCGGCGACCGTGGGGCGATTCATCGCGAAAATGGTTTCGGGCGTCACGACCGAATAGTCCATGTATCCCATGCGCGCCAACGGCCGGATCGCGCCGACGTCGACGATGCCGTCCCTGATATAGCTCTCGTCGATATAGACGCCCACCACCAGCCCGAAAACGACCGAGTACGTCGGCCGTGATCCCGAGTCGGCCGGCGCGGGCAGCTCGACGGTTTTCCAGTGTTTGCACTCGAACGCCGCGGGACTTCGCGCGACCCGCGGCGGTTTGACGAAGCGTGAAGGCGCCGCCTCGAGCCCCGCCAGCTCGAACTCGTCGACACCCGGCGAGACGGTCGCGGAACTGAGATTCATCTGCTCGCGCAGGTCCCAGGTCGCCAGCGAGCAGGTGAACTCGCCGGTCTTCTCGATGTTGGCGAGGCTATCCTTGCGACCGCCGGAGGAGAACAGCACCACCGGAGGCCGGTCGCTGACCGCGTTGAAGAAACTGTACGGGGCGAGGTTGCGCACGCCGTCACCGTCGAGCGTCGATATCCAGCCAATCGGACGCGGAACGATCAGTGCCTTGAACGGGTCGTGGCGCAGACCGTGTTTGTTGGTATCGGTGTCGTAATGCATGGTGTCGTCCTGCTTTGTTCAGTGAATTGAGGTAGGGGGCGGATGATCGTCCGTCAGTTTATCCGCCGCGCCGCATATCCCCGCATGGCCCGAAGTCTCCGACCGCCCGCCGGCACTCGCGCGTCGCCAGCCGAAAACCGCTAGCTAGTGGGCGCCCTGCCCTGATCGCGTCCACCCGGCGCTGCCGTTGCCGCCCTCGCCTGCGAGTCGTACAGCATCATCCGCAGCACCTCCTGCTGCGCGTGGCTGCCGCCGAGAGTGGCCATGCGCGCGAGGACCGGACGCATCAGCGCGACGACCCGGCCGTGTTCCGCGCGACGGTGAGCGAGAACGGCCTCGCACACCGGCAAAGCGACCGCGCCGACGATGGGTGCCAGCGTGCCGCCCCCGTTGCCGAACTCGCGCATCGCCGCCAGTGCCGCCTGCGCGGCTTCGTCGCGACCGGTGGCGGCGAGCGCCATGATCCAGTGCGGCAGCGTGAACGGCGACAGACAATCGCCGGTCCGCGCTTGTGCCTTGTCCGCGATCTCCAGCCAGCGCCCGCCGACGTCGATGCCAGCGAGTTCGAGCCGGAACAGCATCGACGCCGCGTTCTGTATGTCGATGTAGACATCCGGCTGGGCCTGTGTGAGCGGCGCTGCGAGATTTCGAAAGCGCCGGTCGTACAGATCGAGCACCGCATCGAATTCACGCCGCGCGAAGTGGAACAGCGCCTGGTGCCACCAGAGGTGGTGCACGATGTTCCCCGTCCCGCTCCAGTGGCGCTGCTGCCCTTCGAGGAAGGCGATGCCCTCGGCGCTGCGCCCCTGCATCACCATCACGTGCGCCAGCGCGTGGGCCGCCCAGGCGTCCTCGGCGTCAATCTCCAATGCGAGGCGCGCCGCGGGCTCGGCACGCGCGTAGTCGTCGCACTCCTCGGCCGCGAAGCCCAGACAGGCCTGCATCGCCCCGTATCCCGCGAGCTCCCGCCCCCAACTCGGCAGCAAGCGCTCGACGCTCTCGAGCATGCGTTCGGGCCGGCCGAGCCAGAAGTTGTTGAAGTGGACCAGCCTGAAGGCGAGGAGATCTGTCGGATGCTCGGCGAGGATCGTCTCCCAGACCGCCAGCGCCCGATCGATGTCACCCGCTATCCAGGCATCGAGCGCGTCCACGTGCGCACGCTCCCTGGCGCTCGCGCGCGCCACCCATCGACGTGCCTCGCGCGCCGCCTCGCGCGCCGCCGGCACGCTCGCCTGCTTGACCGCGAGCATCGACAGATAGCCCTTTACACAGTGCGCGAGCCCGAACTCCGGGTCCGCCGTCAGCGTGTCCGCCAGATGCACCGGCGTGTCGGCGCGGTACTTGAGGTAACTGCGGATCGTGCGCCCGAATCCTGCCGCCGCTTCGGCGGAGGCGGTCGCGATCGCGAGGCCGTGGCTGTCAGTCTGCATTGCCGGGACGCTCGGGCTCAGGCCGCGGGCCAGCCCGCGGGGGCCGGTTCCGCGGCATCGAAGTCCAATTCGACCTTCGCGCCGTTCGGATCCATGAAGAACAGCTGCCAGGTTCCGTAGCCCGGCAACCTGCGGAGATCGTAGGACAGTCCTCGCGCCTTCAGTTTGGCCACCGCGCCCGGCAGGTCCTGCGCGGTAAAGGCCATGTGGTCGATCACGCCTTTGATCAGTTCCGCGCTCGCTCGGCCGCCGATCACGTGAAGGATCGGGTCATTGCCGCCTTGCGCGTACAGCCAGGCGCCGGGAAAGGTGAACGGCGGACGCTCGCCCGGACGCAGCCCGAGAAGATCCCCGTAGAACGCCAGCGTCGCGTCGAGATCGTCGGTGAGAATTGTGAAGTGGTTCATCGCGGACACGGACATGGCGACCTCCCTGGGGCACTTGCGCGCCGATGCATGGCATTCTAGGGGACCAGACGAGAGCGCGTATGAAACCACCGCCTTTGCACCTGACCCTTTTCGGCGCGACCAGCTTCGTCGGCCAGATCCTGACCCGCTACCTGTTCGAGCAGTACGGAAGGAGCGGAGCCCTGAGGCTGGCGATCGCGGGGCGTTCGGAACCGAAGCTCGTCTCGCTGCGCGACTCTCTGGGGCAGCGGGCTGCGAAGCTGCCGATCGTGGTCGCCGACGCCGACGACAGTGATGCATTGCGCGCGATGTGCACAGGCACCCGCGTGGTGGTGTCCACTGTCGGGCCCTACGCGCTGCATGGCGAGCCACTCGTCCGGATTTGCGCCGAGACCGGCACCGACTATTGCGACCTGACCGGCGAAGTCCAGTGGATTCGCCGCATGATCGAGCGCTACGAGGCGCGCGCCCGCGAATCCGGCGCACGCATCGTGCACTGCTGCGGATTCGACTCGATCCCGTCCGACATGGGTGTGTTCTTTCTGCAGCAGCAGGCGATGCAGCGCTTCGCGCAGCCGTGCACGCGGGTGAAGATGCGCGTGAAAGCGATGCGTGGCGGCATGTCCGGCGGCACCGCCGCCAGTCTGCTGAACGTGGTCAAGGAAGCCGCCGCGGACCCGGCGCTGCTCACAGAGCTCGCCGACCCGTACTCGCTGTGCCCGCCGGCGGAGACACGCCCGGCCCGGCAGCCTGCGGTCTCGTTTGCCCGGTACGACGACGACTTCAGCGCCTGGATCGCGCCGTTCGTGATGGCCGCAATCAACACCCGTATCGTGCACCGCTCGAACGCGCTGTCGGAGCAGGCCTACGGGAGCGCGTTTCGCTACGATGAAGCGATGCTGACGGGCCGCGGCGTCGGCGGCGGAATCGCCGCGACCGGACTCGCGGCGGGTATCGCCGGATTCATCGTAGCGGCTGCACTGCGCCCTTCACGCTGGGCACTCGAGCGCTTCGTGCTTCCGGCACCCGGCGATGGGCCGAGCCCGCAGGCGCAGCGCAGGGGCTTCTTCGACCTGAGATTCTTCGGCCGCACCGAGAACGGGCGAACCCTCAGGGTCAAGGTGACAGGCGACCGCGATCCCGGCTACGGTTCGACCGGCAAGATGCTGGGCGAGGCGGCGGCCTGCCTGGCGCTGGACGTGCCCAAGGCGGACAGACCCGGTGGCTTCTGGACGCCGGCGACCGCGCTCGGTGACAGGCTGATCGGGAGACTGCAAGCGCATGCCGGCTTGAGCTTCGAAGTCCTGGAGGGCTGAGCGCCGGGCGGGCGAGCGGCCCGCATCGCGGTCGCATCGGCGTGGCGGTTAGTGCGCCGTCGGTGTGCTCAGGAGGCGCCGATCCGGGCCAGAAGCGGCCGGCGCAGTGCCATGCGAACCGCCACGGCCCCTGCCCCCGCCAGCACGCCGCCCGCCGCGGCGAGCGCTTGGTCGTCCAGATGCAACGGCCTGAGGTGCAGCAGTTCCGCCAGCCAGGGCAGTTGGACCATCAGGAACAGGCTCGCGAGGCTGCTTGCGACGACAACCCGGGCGGTGACGCCGCGCAGTCCGCCCAGGCTCATCGTGATCGTGGCGCTCGCGACGACCAGTGCGGTCATTGCCATGGCGCGCGCGTGCTCGACGTCGCGCCCGATGCCCAGCGCGTAGTCGTAGCCGAAGACCGTCACCGCCGTGACCAACAGCCCGACGACGCCGATCAGCGACCAGGCCGCCTTGCCGAAGAATCGCGCACGACCATTGCGCTCGACCGGCAGCAACCGATCCGAGGTCGGCAGTTCCTGGAACACGAGCAGCGCCGTCGGATGGATGATCAGCTCGAGCCAGACGACGTGGATCGGCAGGTAGAGCAGCGGATAGCCGGCCAGCGGCACGATCGTGGCACTGAGCACCAGAGGGATGTGCGTCATCAGCACATACGCGAAGCTCAGCTGCAGATTGCGAAAGAGCTGCCGCCCTTCGCCGATGGCCCGCACGATCGTGCTGAAATTGTCGTCGAGCAGCACGATGGAAGCGACCTCTCGGGCGCTGCGCGTGCCGCGCTCGCCCATGGCCACTCCGATATCGGCGGCCTGCAGCGCCGGCACGTCGTTCACCCCGTCGCCGGTCACCGCGACGATCTCTCCAGCGTGCTGCAGCCGGCGAACGAGTTCGAGCTTCTGTGACGGAGCGGCCCGGGCGATCACGTCGGCCCGCTGCCAATCGGACGTCTGCGCGGCTTGTTCGACCGCTCCCTCCGTTTCCCCGGCCTGCGCGACCGCCACCACCGGCCGCCCGCGACCGAGCCCGATCTCGCGCGCGATCGCCTCGGCGGTCGCCGGATGGTCGCCGGTGATCATCACGACACGGATACCGGCCTGCTCGCAGGCCTGTACCGACTCGCGCACGCCGTCGCGCAGACGGTCTTCGAAACACAGCAGTCCGATCATCCGAAAGCCGCGGTCGGGTTCACCGCCGACCCACGCGGCCTCGTCCAGCGCCCGGGTCGCGCATGCGATCACCTTGTGGCCCGATGACGCGAAAGCCTCGGTCTGCACGCGCCAGCGCTGCACCTCGTCATCCCGTGCCCGGCACATCGCGAGCACGGTCTCCGGCGCGCCCTTCACGACCGCCAGCCAGCCACCGTCGGCGAACCGCAGCACCGCGGTCTCGCGCCGGCGGTCCTCCGTGAACGGAAACGCCGCGACCAGACTCGCCGGCGCATCGCGCGACGCACCCTGCCCCGCGGATAGACCCTGCTCGGCTCTCGCGGCCTGGATCAGTGCCTCGTCCAACGGGTCCCCACTGTCGGAACGGGCCGAGAGCGCTGCCACGCGCAGCAAGCTTATGGAGGTCTCGCCGTCGGCCGGAACGTCGTGCGACAGCACCAGCCTGCCTTCGGTCAGCGTGCCCGTCTTGTCGGAACAGATGCACGTCACGCGACCGATGTTCTCGACGGCCACCGCACGTCGAACGAGTGCCTGCCGCCGCGCGAGGCGATAGACGCCTACGCCGAGAAAGAACGTGAACACCACCGGGAACTCTTCCGGCAGCGCGGCCACGGCCAGCGTGACCGCGCTGAGCGCGGCATCCATGATCCCGTGCCCCTGACGCAGCCGGATGGCTGCGAGCGCCGCGCACAGGATCAGAGCCGCGACCAGCATCACGCTCACCAGATTGCCGACGGCCGCCTGCAACGGGGTGCGCGCCCGGGTGCCCGCGAGGGCCGACCGGACGATCTCGCCGTATAGCGACTCGCCGCCGGTGTAAGCGACGCGCAGCCGCCCTCGTCCGGTCAACAAGCGCGTGCCCGCGAAGGCCCAGTGCCCGTCGGCGACATCGTGCCGGCCAAGCGCCGAGCCGGACATCGGCGCCTTTCGCACCGGGTATGACTCCCCCGTCAGCGTCGACTCGTCCGCCTGCAACTGGGCGCCCGCGACGATGACACCGTCGGCCGGAATCGGCTCGCCCGGCCCGATCAGCACGAGGTCGCCCGGGACGAGTTCTCGCGCCGGAATCTCGGCGGTCGCGCCACCGCGAACCACCGTGGCTCGCGCCGCGAGGCGACTCGCGAGTCCCTGCGTCGACGCCTGGGTGCGGCGGTGCAGATAGGCGTCCATGCCAATCAGAGGAACCAGCGCCGCCATCAGCGTCGCCGCTTCCACCAGGTCGCCCAGCGCGGCGAAGAGCATGCCCGCGCCGACCAGGAACCAGAGCATGGGATCGCGCGCGGTGTCCGCGATCAGTTCGCGCCAGCGCCCGGGGGGCGTCTCGACGATGTCGTTCGGGCCGTAGACGAGCGTGCGCGCGGCGGCCTCTTCGTTCGTCAGGCCTAGATCGGGACCGAGCAGGCCATCGAGGCGATCGGCAGGAAGCGGTCGGTTTGGCATGGGGATTGTCGCAAGGCCTGCTGCTCGCCTCGCTGCATCAGTCGCGCAAGCTCGCCCTGAGCGCCTTGACCTGGCCGCGGCGCGTCTTCTGGTCGAGCCGCCGCTTGCGCGAGCCCGCGGTGGGCTTCGTCGCCTTGCGCTCTTTCGGGGCATGCGAGACGCTGTCGACCAGGCGCTGGAGCCGTCGCATTGCCTCCGCGCGGTTCTTTTCCTGTTCGCGGAACTTCTGCGCCTTGAGCACGAGCACGCCGTCGGTGGAGATGCGCTGGTCGCGCAGCGCGAGCAGCCGCTGCTTGACGTCGGCCGGCAGCGACGATGCGGCGATGTCGAAGCGAAGGTGAATCGCGCTCGACACTTTGTTGACGTTCTGGCCGCCGGCGCCTTGCGCGCGCACTGCGGACACCTCGACTTCTTCGGCGCGTACGGTGATCGACGGTGCGGATCTGCTCATCGGGTCTCGGTCGCGCGGTTCTCGCGCGCAAAGCACGGGTCGGGGCAGACAAGCTGGCTCGTCCGCTTTCGGTCATTGTAAGATCCTCCGATCCGTCGCGCGTATGCGGGGTGCATGATGAGCAGTGCCTCCATCGATTCGGCGCCGAGGCCGCTCGCCGGGCCACCCCTGCCGACCGAAGGGCCGAACGCAAGGGGACGGCGACTGCGGAGCGCGCAGAGTTGACAGCGACACCTTGTATTCGTCCTAAT
>JAHEDO010000338.1 GCA_024641185.1 Burkholderiaceae bacterium
CGAAGTCCGCGCGCGTTTTACCGCCGCCAGGATGCCAGCGAGGATCGCGCGCGGTGGTGGCGGACACCCCGGAATCGAGAGGTCCACCGGGATCACGTTGGCGACCGCACCGCAACTGGCGTAGCTCTCGCCGAACACGCCCCCGTTGCAACCGCACTCGCCCACTGCGACGACCAGGCGCGGCTCGGGCGTGGCGTCGTAGGTGCGACGAAGCGCCTGCGCCATGTTGCGCGAGACCGGGCCGGTCACGAGCAGCAGGTCGGCGTGCCTGGGGCTGGCCACGAAGCGAATGCCCAGGGCTTCGATGTTGTAGTAGGGGTTGTTGAGCGCGTGGATCTCGAGTTCGCAACCGTTGCACGAACCGGCGTCCACCTGGCGAATCGCCAGCGCGCGGCCGAGGATTCCGAGCAGCTCGGCGCGGATCCTGTCCTCGTCCGCGAGCGCGGCTGGCGAAGTCGCGGGCGGCGCTTCGGTGACGATGCCGCCGCGAACGATCGACCTGAACATCTTCAGCATCAGAGATCCTGTCCGGAGTAACTGAGGTTGAATGACTTGTTGATGAGCGGAAAGTCCGGAACGATGTTTCCGATCACCGCGTGTTCCAGAACCGGCCAGTTCTGCCAGGACGGATCGTGGCAGTGGCAGCGTGCAATGCGGTGGCCCTGCGCTTCCGGCTCGAGTTCGAGGCTCACCAGGATCTCGCCACGCCAGCCCTCCACCCAGCCGGCGCCCAGCCGGGCGTCCGCGGGCAGCTCGATCGGCTGGAAAGTCGCCGATTGCGGCATCTGGTCCACGATTGCGCGCATCAGTCGAAGAGACTCGAAAACCTCGTCGAAGCGCACGGCCACGCGCGCCGCGACGTCGCCGCGCGCATCGCGCGCGGCGCTCGCCTGCAACTGGAAGTAGGGCCACCACTGGTGGTCGGCGCGCAGGTCCGAACCGCGCCCGCTGGCGCGCGCGGCGAGGCCCGTGAGGCCGAGTTTGTCGGCGAGCGCGCCGCTCACAATTCCGGTGGTCATGAAGCGGTCCTGCAGCCCGGCGTGCTCGTCGTAGATCGTGCGCAGCGTGCGCACCTCGGCCTCGATCAGGTCGCACTGCGCTCGCAATGTGGCGAGCTGCGCGTCCGAGAGGTCGCAGCCGACGCCACCCGGAACGATCAGGTCCATCATCAGCCGGTGCCCGAACACTTCGTGCGAGACGCGCAGCCAGTCTTCGCGCAATCGCGAGAACTGCGCCAGGCCGAATGCGAGTGCTGCATCGTTGCCGAGCGCGCCCAGATCTCCCAGATGGTTGGCAACGCGCTCGCGCTCGAGCATGAGTGCGCGCAGTGCGGCCGCGCGCGGCGGTACGCTCACGCCGGCGCAGGACTCCAGCGCCATGCAGTAGGCCCACCCGTAGGCCACCGTGGAGTCGCCCGATACGCGCGCGGCCAGGCGGTGGCCTTCGGCCGGGGCGAGTTGCTCGAAGCGCTTCTCGATTCCCTTGTGCACGTAGCCCAGGCGTTGCTCGAGACGCAGCACCTTCTCGCCCACGATCGAGAAGCGAAAGTGCCCGGGCTCGATGATTCCGGCGTGCACCGGTCCAACCGGGATCTCGTGCACGCCGTCGCCTTCGACGTGAACGAAGGGGTAGTCGACGCTGCCTTGCTGCGCCTGCGCCTGCGCCTGCGCCTGCGCGTGTGCGTGTGCGTGTGCGTGTGCGTTTGCGTGTGCGTGTGCGTGCGCTTGCGACGGGTCGCGTCTCAGCGGCCACTTCGTCGTGCCCCAGGTGCCGTGATCGAGCCAGGGACGGGTGTCGCTGGCGGCATCCGCGTCGACGCCGATCAGATCGTGGATCGCGCGTTGCATCCGAACCGCGGGCGGGAAGAAGGTGGAGAGTTTCGGGTACTGTGGGTCGTCCTCGTCGAGCGCGAGCTCGACCCAGAACAGGCCCTCGTCGATCGCATAGGCTGCGTGCACGACGAATCCGCTGGTGCGCTCGCATGCCCAGAGCGACACCAATCGGCCGCCCGACTCGGCGGCAGCGTGTGCCGCCACCGACCACTGGTCGCGGTCCACCGTCGCGTGCAGGATCGGCAGCGGCGCGGCGAGCCGCGCAGCCTCCACATCCACGCCGCAGATTCGCACGGCGTTATCCTCCCACCATCCTGGCCGCCTCGCGATACCACTGCGCGAGGAAGGGCGGCACGTAAAGCCCCAGCATGAGGCCCAGCGCCACGTGCACGAACACCGGGATCAGTGCCGGGGGGTGCGCGAGTGGCTTGAGGTTGGTCTCGCCGAACACCATCGGCAGCAGCTTGCCGAACACGGCGGCAAACGCAACGCCCAGCGCGAGCAGCAACAGCGGCGTAGACCAGGAAACCTCGCGCATCGCGGTGGTGAGGATCAGGAACTCGCTCGCG
>JAHEDO010000138.1:0-7737 GCA_024641185.1 Burkholderiaceae bacterium
CGCGTCGCCGACGCCCCGCACACCCGCGACCAGCGCCCAGATCACGAGGCCGGCGATGCCCAGCACGGTGATCTCGCCGAAGGTGTCGAAGCCCCGGTAGTCGACCAGGATCACGTTGACCGCGTTCGCGCCACCGCCCTGCGGCACCGCGGTCTCCAGGTAGTACGGCGAAATCGAGCCCAGCGGTCGGCCGAGCACCGCGAACGCAAGAGCGGCCAGACCGGTCCCGGCGGCGATCGCGATCACCAGGTCGCGCGCCGCGCGCAGCGGCTGCCGTTCGGGCGCGCTGCGCTGCGGAAGCCAGCGCAGTGCGAGCATCATCAGGATGATCGTGACCACCTCGACCAGAATCTGCGTGAGCGCGAGGTCCGGCGCCGAGAACCAGACGAACGCGAGGCTCACCGTCAACCCGACTGCGCCGATCAGCACCAGCGCGAGCAGGCGCTGCCGGTGCATCGCGGCGGTCGCCAGCGTCGCCGCGACGCCGATCGACCAGACCGCCAGGAACGCGCCGTCGGGCGCCGGGCCCAAGGAGTCGAGGCTCGGAACGCCGATCGGTTCGCCCGAATACAGCAGCGGCGCCAGGCCGGCCACGAGCGCGAATCCGACCAGCAGCAGCAGGTAACGCTGCAGACTGCCGTTCTGCAGCGCGAGCGTGAGCGCCCGGGTGCCGCGCATCAGGGCGCGCCCGGCGAGCGCGAACGCGTCGCGCCCGCCCCTGGGCAGGTGCACCAGCCGATGCAGGTCGATGAATCGCTGCAGACCGGCATATAGCGCGAGGCCGCCGGCCAGCGCGATCACGCTCATCCCCAGCGGCAGGTTCAGCCCGTGCCAGATCGCGAGGCTGAATTCCGGCAACGGCGCGCCCAGCGCGGCGCGCGCCGCCGGCGCGAGCAACGGGCCGATCGTGAGCGTCGGAACGATGCCGACCGCCACGCACAGCAGCACCAGGATCTCGACCGGCACGCGCATGAAGCGCGGCGGCTCGTGCGGCGTCTTCGGCGCGTTCTTCGTTGGACCGTTGAAGAACACGTCGTGCACGAAGCGCGCGCTGTAGGCGACGCTGAGCATGCCGGCGATGGTCGCGCCGACCGGCAGCGCCAGCAGCGCGAGCCCGTGCCCCGCCTTGCTGACGGTCTCGGCGAAGAACATTTCCTTCGACAGGAAGCCGTTGAGCAGCGGCACGCCGGCCATCGCACCGGCCGCGACGATGCCCAGCGTCGCGGTGATAGGCATCGTGCGCGCCAACCCGCCCAGCCGGCGCATGTCGCGTGTGCCGGTCTCGTGGTCGATGATGCCTGCCGACATGAACAGCGACGCCTTGAAGGTCGCGTGGTTCAGGATGTGGAACACCCCGGCGACGACCGCCAGCCGCTCGTCCAGGCCGAAGAGCATCGTGATCAGCCCGAGGTGGCTGATCGTCGAGTACGCGAGCAGGCCCTTGAGGTCGTGCTGGAAGATCGCCAGATAGGCGCCGATCAGCAGCGTCGCGAGCCCGGTGAGCGTGACCAGCCAGAACCACGGTTCGCTGCCGCCCAGCGCCGGGTACATGCGCGCCAGCAGGAACACGCCGGCCTTGACCATCGTTGCCGAGTGCAGGTACGCGGAGACGGGCGTGGGCGCCGCCATTGCGTGCGGCAGCCAGAAGTGGAAGGGGAACTGCGCCGACTTGGTGAACGCGCCCAGCAGCACCAGCACCAGCGCGGGCAGGTACAGCGCGTGCTCGCGGATCGCCGGGCCCGCGGCGAGCACCCGGTCGAGGTCGTAGCTGCCGACGATGTGCCCGATCAGCAGCACGCCCCCGAGCAGCGCCAGGCCGCCCCCGCCGGTGATCGCCAGCGCCATCCGCGCGCCTTCGCGGGCGTCGGCGCGCCGGTGCCAGTAGCCGATCAGCAGGAACGACGACAGGCTGGTCGCCTCCCAGAAGACGACCAGAAGCAGCAGGTTGTCGGCCAGCACCACGCCGAGCATCGCCCCCATGAACAGCAGCAGGAACATGAAGAAGCGCGCCGCCGGGTCGTCGCGGTCGAGGTACCAGGCGGCGTAGAGCACGATCAGCGCGCCGATGCCGAGGATCAGCAGCGTGAACATCCAGGCCAGCCCGTCCATCCGGAAGCCGAAGGCGAGCTGCAGCGCCGGCACCCACGGTTCGGACCAGTGCAGCACCTCGCCGCCCATGATCGCGGGCGCGGTCAGTCCGACACCCGCGCACCCCGCGAGCGCGACCGCGCCGGCGATCCACGCGGCGAGCCGCCGGTGCTGGTTGCCGACGAAGGCGAGCAGCAGCGCCCCCGCGAAGGGCGCGAGCGCCATCGCGGGTAGCAGCAGGGCGGGCGCGTGCGGCGAGCCGCTCACTTGCCTGCCCCGCCCGCGGCCTGCGGCCGCAGCAGCACGATCACCAGCGTCACGATGGTCAGCGGCGCCGCGAACGACAGCACGGCCTGCGAGAACGCGGGCAGCGCGTCGTGCTGGCGCGCGGCCAGGCCCAGGTAGGTCGCGTAGGCGACGTAGTACGCGAGGAACAGCCCGCCTTCCCAGCGTGCGATCTCCCGGCCGCTGATGACGACCGGCACGCAGGCGAAGGCCGCGGCGAGCATCACCCAGGCGTCGAAGTTCACCACCGCCGGGGCGACCTGCAGGCCGCCGCCGGCGACGAGCCCCGAGACCCCCAGGCAGCCGAGGATGTTGAAGGTGCAGCTGCCGATCGCGTTGCCCACCGCGATGTCGCGCTCGCCGCGCAGCGCGGCCATCGCGGAGGTCGCCAGCTCGGGCAACGACGTGCCCGCCGCGACGATCGTCAGCCCGATCACCAGGTCGCTGACCCCGAGCGCCCTGGCGAATACGGTAGCCGCGTCGACCAGCCAGCCGGAGCCGACGACCAGCAGCGCGAGCCCCGCACCGATCAGCGCGAGCTGCACCGGCATGCGCGAAAGCCAGCGGCCCCCCGCAGGCAGGGCGGCCTCGAATTCCTCGGCGACCGCCTGCGTCTGCCGCCGGGCCTGCACGACGAGGAACACGGTGTACGCGACGATCAGCGCGAACAGCAGCGCGGCGTCGAACGTCCCGATCCGGCCGTCCAGCGACATCACCATCAGCAGCAGCGAGGCGCCGAGCATGATCGGCACCTCCTGGCGGATCACCTGCGCGTGCACGGCAAGCGGGGCGATCACCGCCGACAGGCCCAGGATCACCAGCAGATTGAAGATGTTGCTGCCCACGACGTTGCCGACCGCGATGTCGTTGCGACCGTCGAGCACCGCGTCGACGGACACCGCGAGTTCGGGCGAGCCAGTGCCGAAGGCGACCACGGTCAGCCCGATGACCAGCGGCGACAGTCCGAGCGACAGCGCCAGCCGCGAGGCGCCCCGCACGAGCGCCTCCGCGCCGGCGATCAGCGCGAGCAGTCCTCCTATGAAGACGACGACTTCGGTCATGGCGCGCGCTACCGCCCCGTGATCAGCGGCCGGTGAACCGCGGCGCGCGCTTCTGCACGAAGTGGGCGACGCCTTCGCGGAAGTCTTCGGTGCCGAAGCTCTTGGCCATCTCGGTGTCGGCCAGCGCGAGCGCGGTGTTGAAGTCCTGGAACGGGGATGCGTGGATCTGGGCCTTCATCACCGCCATCGAGCGCGGCGAGACGGTGTCCGCCAGCCCGCGCGCGTAGGCCATCGTCTCCTTCAGCAGGACGTCGGACCCGTACGCGCGGTTGACCAGACCGATGCGCTGCGCCTCGATGCCGTCGAACTTGCGCGCCGACAGCAGCAGGTCGAGGGCGAGCGCGCTGCCGACCAGGCGCGGCAGCAGCCAGGAGATGCCGTGCTCGGCGATCAGGCCGCGCTGCGAGAAGGAGGTGGTGAACTTCGCGTCGGCGGCGGCGAAGCGGATGTCGCAGTACAGCGCGACGACCAGCCCGAGGCCCGCGCAGGGCCCGTTGATCGCCGCGATGATCGGCTTGGGCGTGGCGAAGAAGTAGCCGTAGCGCTGCCGGTAGTGCGACGCCACGTCGATGCCCGAGGGGTTCGGCAGCTCGACGCCCGCGTCTTCGTTTCCGGCGCGCTGCTGCCGCGAGGTCGGGGACTCGCCGCCGATGTCCTGCAGCAGCCCCATGTCGGCGCCGGCACAGAAGCCTCGTCCGGCGCCGGTGATGACGATCACGCGCACGCCGGGGTCGACCGCCGCTTCCCCGATCGCGCGGCGCACGCTGCGCGTCATCGACTGCGTCCAGGCGTTGAGCCGGTCGGGGCGATTGAGCGTCAGCAGCGCGATGCCGTCGCTCACGGTGTACAGGATGTCCTCGTAGGCGTCGCTGCCTGGTTCCATCGTCCGCTCCTCGGGTTTTTCGCTCCAGAGCCGGCGTCGGAGCGAAATCGTCCCGACGATACCAGTACCCGCGGACTGCTGCCGAGTGTGCGATGCCCGGTCGGCCACCCTGCGCGCCCGGCCCGCCGTCGCCCGCGCCCGGTACAATCCCGGTCTTTGCCCGACCGCCCGCCCCGCCCGCCTGTCCGCGCCCGCGTGGCCCGGCCCGGGCGCCAAACCGAAGAACCGATCTTGAGCACCTCCGACCTCGGCGCGGATGTCGCGCGCCGGCGCACTTTCGCGATCATTTCTCACCCGGACGCGGGCAAGACCACGCTGACCGAGAAGCTGCTGCTGTTCGGCGGCGCGATCCAGCTCGCCGGCACGGTGAAGGCGCGCAAGAGCAGCCGCCACGCCACCTCCGACTGGATGGAAGTCGAGAAGCAGCGCGGCATCTCGGTCACCAGTTCGGTGATGCAGTTCGACTACGCCGGCCATGTGATCAACCTGCTCGACACGCCGGGCCACGAGGATTTCTCCGAAGACACCTACCGGGTGCTGACCGCGGTCGACGCGGCGGTCATGGTGATCGACGCGGCCAAGGGCGTGGAGGCGCAGACGATCAAGCTGCTCGAAGTCTGCCGGCTGCGCAACACGCCGATCATCACCTTCGTCAACAAGCTCGATCGCGAGGTGCGTCCGCCGTTCGAGCTGCTCGAGGAGATCGAGCAGGTGCTCGGCATCGATTGCGCGCCGGTCACCTGGCCGGTGGGCATGGGCAAGCGCTTTCGCGGCGTGTTTCACCTGCAGACCGACCGGCTGCTGCGCTTTGCGGCGGGCGCGGAGCGGCGCAGTGACGAGTCCGAGTTGATCGAAGGACTCGGAAACCCGCGCCTGGATGCGCTGTTCCCCGACGAAGTCGCCGAGCTGCGCGAGGGGGTCGAGCTGATCCGCGGCGCCAGCCACCCGTTCGATCTCGAGAGCTTCCTCGCGGGCATGCAGACGCCGGTGTTCTTCGGCTCCGGCATCAACAACTTCGGCGTGCAGGAGATCCTGCAGGCGCTGGTGCAGTGGGCGCCGCCGCCGCAGCCGCGCGACGCGGGCGAGCGAATGGTCCAGCCCACCGAGCCGGACTTCACCGGCTTCGTGTTCAAGATCCAGGCCAACATGGACCCGAAGCACCGAGACCGGATCGCGTTCCTGCGGGTCTGCTCGGGCCGCTACGAGTCCGGCATGAAGGTGCGCCACCTGCGCCTGGGTCGCGACATGAAGCTCGCCAACGCGCTGACCTTCATGGCCAACGAGCGGGTCGCGAGCCTGGGCGCGGTGGCCGGCGACATCATCGGCATCCACAACCACGGGCAATTGCAGATCGGCGACACGCTGACCGAAGGCGAGGTGCTGGGCTTCAAGGGCATTCCGTACTTCGCGCCCGAGCTGTTCCGTTACGCGCGGCCACGCGACCCGATGAAGGCCAAGCAGTTGCAGAAGGGCCTGCAGCAGCTCGGCGAGGAAGGCGCGATCCAGGTGCTGGAGACGGCCACCGGCCGGCTGCTGCTGGGTGCGGTCGGCACGTTGCAGTTCGAGATCGTCGCGCAGCGGCTGCAGACCGAGTACCAGGTCGACGCGCTCTACGATCCGGCCGACATCCACACCGCGCGCTGGCTGGCGTTCCCCGATGACGCGACGCGCAAGCGCTTCGAGCGCGACCAGGCGGCGCGCCTGGCCACCGACGTCGACGGCAACCCGGTGTACCTGGCCAACAGCAAGTACAACCTGCAGGTGACGATGGAGGACTGGCCGAAGGTCGGCTTCATCGCGACTCGCGAGCACGGGCAGCGGCTCGAGCAGGGGTAGGCGCAAGGGGCAAGCGCTGACCGGCTTCGGTCTGCGGCGCGCCCCCTTCCATTCGCCGAGCCGCCCGCACATAATCCTCCGCCAGGATAACGATTCACCAGGAGGAGGAAAACATGAGCACCAAGAGAGTTCTCTTTACCGCAGCGCGTCACCTGTCGGCCGCCGTTCTGATCGCATCGTCGCTCGCATCGGTGGCGTACGCGCAGAGCAGCCCGCCCAGCAACAAGGAAGCGCTTCAGGGCCTGCAGGAGATGAAGATCGCCTTCGACATCACGACGGGCAATCCCAAGTCGCTGCTCGGCCGGCTCACCGTCATCGACCTGACGCGCAAGCAGCTGCTCGCTGACGGCGTCGAGCCGCACTTCGTGATCGCGATGCGCGGGGACGCTTCGTATTTCGCCCAGTCCGACCTGTCGAAGCTCAAGCCCGAGGATCGCGAGATGGGCGAGAAGATCGCCGCGAAGCTCAAGGAACTCCGGGGGGCGAAGGGCATCGACAATCTGGTGCAGTGCGCGGTGTCGCTGCCGCCCCGCAAGCTGTCGCCGGAAGGTGTGATGTCCGACGTCAAGGTGGTGGGCAACGGCTGGATCACGCTGGTCTCCTACCAGCAGAAGGGCTACTCGTACATCGTGCCCTGAGATCGTCGGGCGGCGGGGCGGACGGTGTCGATTTGACCCGTCACGCCTTGTCCGGCGGCGCGCCCGGCTCGACGGCGAACACGTCGACCGCGACCGTCTTTCCCTTGAACTGAACCGCGCCGATCGGCTCTGTCGGCATGCGCCCGGCCAGCGCCGCCTGCGTGTCCCCGTCGATCAGAATGCCGCGGCCCGCGACCTTGGTGTGGGCCTCCAGCCGCGCGGCCAGGTTCACCGTGTCGCCGATGCAGGTGTAGGTGGCGCGCCGCTGCGTGCCGGTGTAGCCGGCGATCATCTCGCCGGTGGCGATGCCCACGCCGATGGCGATCGGCGCCTTGTCCATCGCCGCGCGTTCGACGTTGAACAGTTCGATCATCTCGACCATGTCGAGCGCCGCGCGCACCGCGGCCAGCGGCGGGTCGAGCAGCGGCAGCGGCGCGCCGAAGATGGACATCAGCCCGTCGCCGATCATCTGGTTGACCACGCCGCCGTGCCCGCTGATCGCGTCGAACATCAGCGTGTAGTAGGTGTTCAGCAGCTCGATGATCTCTTCGGGCGGCTGCGCCTCCACCATCGAGGTGAACCCGCGGATGTCGCAGAACATCACCGTGCCCCAGATGCGCCGGCCTCCCAGCGAGAAACCCGACTGCTGCAGGTCTTCGGCGACTTCCGAGGTGGCGAAGCGCCGCACCAGCTCCCTGAGCTGGTCCCGGAGGCGCTTCTTTTCCAGGCTCGAATTGACGCGCGCCTTGAGCAGCACCGGATTGACCGGCTTGCGCAGGTAGTCGTCGGCGCCCAGCTCGATGCAGCGCGCGACCTGCTCCACGCCCTCGAGCGCGCTGGTCACCACCACCCTCAGGTCGCGCAGCGCGGAGTCGCGCGAGATCTGCTCCAGGACCTGGAAGCCGTCCATCTCCGGCATCGCCATGTCCAGGAGCAGCAGGTCGAA
>JAHEDO010000138.1:7747-8335 GCA_024641185.1 Burkholderiaceae bacterium
CCAGCGCCACCCGGCCGTTTTCGGCGCAGGCCACGCGGTGGCCCTGGAGCTCCAGGCTGCGCGTAAGGAGCAGTCGGTTGACCCGGTTGTCGTCGGCGACCAGCAGCCGCGCGCCGTGCTCAGCCACGCACGAGTTCCTCGAGCGCCGCGGCGACGCGCGCGTACTCGGCGGCGAGCGCGTCGAGCGGAGCGGCGTCCGCGGCGAGCCCGCCCAGCTCCAGCTCGCGCGCCATCGTCCCGAGCCGGGTCGCGCCGAAGGTCTGGCTGTTCGACTTCAGCGAGTGAGCGGCGCGGCGAAAGCGCTCGGCGTCCTGCGCCGTCTGCGCGTTCGACAGCTCGGCGAGCATGCCCGGCGCTTCCTCGAGGAACGCGGCCACCAGCTCGACCACGAAGTCGGCGCCGGCGGTCTCCTGCAATTCCTCGAAGGTGGCTGGGTCGATGGTCGGCGGGTTCATGTCGGGCATTCCTCGGGGCGGCAAGCGATCGGCGTGTCAGGCGATCGGCGTGTCAGGCGATCCATGCTAAAGGGTCTTGCCTAACGGGTCTTGCGCGCGGTCGCGTTGGTCAGCGCCTCGACGAGCTGGTCGA
>JAHEDO010000005.1 GCA_024641185.1 Burkholderiaceae bacterium
CGTGCGCATTCTCGGGTCGAAGCTCGATCAGCCTGCGCAGGCTCGTCTCCATCACATCGAGGCGGTCGAGCCTCTCGGTCGCCATCGCGCGGTCATAGAGCAGATCGGGATTGTCGGGCAGGCTCGCGAGTGCCTTGTCCAGCACGTCGAAGGCATCCTCGTACCGCTTGGCGTCCCGCAATACCTGGGCTTCCGTCGCGATCAGCTGGACCCGCTCGCGGGTGGTCGGAACGCTGGAGTTGCGCAGCAGCTCGCGGGCTTCGTCGATGCGCCCGAGTCGGCCCAGCAGCAAGCTTCGCTTCACCAGTGCGGGCAGGTACTGATCTCCCCTGGTCACGTTTGCCAGCCACGCGATCGCCTCCTCCAGCCGACCGCGGTCTTCCTCGATCTGCCCGAGAAAGAGATAGGCCGGGCCGTTGTCGCGTGGAACCGTCGGCGGCAGGGCGAGGTATCGCTTCAGGTAGTCCTCGGCGACATCGAGCTGCTTGGTCTGGTAGGCGATCTGCGCCAGCGAGAACAGGATCGGCGGGCTGTCGGGTTCGCTGCGCAGCGCGATCTCCATCTGGGAGCGCGCGCCCTCGGCGTCGCCGGCGCCGGCCAGCAGGCGGGCATAGTTGAAGCGTGCCTCGACCGACTCGGGATGGCGCCTGAGAAAGTCTTCCAGCATCTTGCCCGCCCTCGCGGTGCCGGAGGGGACTTCCTGGACCACTCGCGCGGCGCTCACCACGGTGGTCTCGTCGTCCGGGTCCAGCGCGAACGCGGCCTCGGCCTCGGCGGCCGCCCGGTCGTCCAGTCCGGCGCCGCGCGCGAGTGCGGCGGCGGTGAGGCGTGCCTGCGGCAGCTTCGCATCGTCCGCGCTGATGCGATCGAACAGTTCGAGCGCCGCCTTCTTGTCGGCGACCCTGGCGAGGGTGCCCTGAAGTCGCCGGTAGAAGTCGGACGTCTCGTTGCGCTCATGCGCCTTCGCAAGGCGCGCCACGATCAGCGGCTCCGCCTCGCTCAGCCTGCCGGTGCTGAGCAGCAGCGTCTCATAGGTCTGCGCCGCGAGCGCGGACTCCGGCGAATATTCGTGCCACATCTGGGCGGCCTGCATCGCGCGCTCGAGCGAGCGTGCGGCGAGCGCCAGTTCGGTGGCGCGGCGCGCCAGGCGGGGATCCTTCGTCTCTCTGGCCAGCGAGAGGTAGGTCGCTGCGGCGGTGCCGACCTGTCCGCGCTGGACGGCGATTTCGGAGACGAGGAGCTGGAACAGAATCTGCGAGGTCAGCTCCTGCGCGGGCAGCGCATCCGCCTGCTCGGTCGTGCTCGCGTTCGCTTGCATGACGGACGGATGGCGAAATGTGCCGGCGGCGTGCTGGACCGGAGCGGGAGGGTCTCCGCCGCCGGCCGTCGGCGGGGCCGGCGCGGCGGTGGAAGGGCCCGGGGTCCCCGGTGCGGCCGCACAAGCGGAGAACAGCGCGGCGCAAAGAGCGGCCAGCGCAGAGCGAAGCACGCCTGCGCGGGTGAGAACAATCAGTGATTTCATCGGTCGATCTTAGGTTCAATTACACTGCCCGGCAAGGAAACCGCGCCGCTTGCGTGACCAATGTCCGCGCCGCGATCCTGCCACGATTTCCGCCGCGATCCTGCCACGATGCCTGAACTTCCAGAAGTCGAAGTCGTTCGCCGGGGCCTGCAATCTAGCATCCTGGACCGCAGAATCGAGCGCGCCGAGGTTCGCGAGTCCCGGCTGCGCTGGCCGGTGCCCGCCAATCTGACCGATTGCCTGCGCGGCGAGAGGGTGCTCGCGATCGAGCGCCGCGGCAAGTATCTGCTGCTGCGCTTCGCGGGCGGCACCCTGATCGTTCATCTGGGAATGTCCGGCAGCCTGCGCTTCATGCCGCGGCCCCCGCCGCCCGTGCGCCACGACCACGTCGACCTGGTGTTCGAGCATGGCGTGCTCCGGTATCACGACCCCCGCCGGTTCGGTGCGATGCTCTGGCATCGCGGCGAGGCGGGTCCGCCGGAGAGCCATCCGTTGCTGGTGCGCCTTGGCGTCGAGCCGTTCTCCCCGCAGTTCGGCGGCGAGCACCTGTTTCGCGCGACGCGTGGCAGCCGGGTGGCGATCAAGCAGCTTCTGCTCGCCGGGACGGCGGTGGTCGGCGTGGGCAACATCTACGCGTCGGAAAGTCTGTTCCGCGCGCGCATCCGTCCCTCGACGCCGGTGCACAGGCTCGGGCGGGCGCGCTGCGATCGGCTCGCCGTCGCGATCTTGGCCACGCTTTCCGACGCCATCGAACGCGGCGGCAGCAGCCTGCGCGACTTCGTCGGCAGCGACGGTTCGAGCGGGTACTTTCAGCTCGACTGCCAGGTGTACGGCCGGGCGGGCCAGCCCTGCCGGGTCTGCGGCACGGCGGTGCGCACGCGCCGCGACCAGCAGCGGGCGACATACTGGTGCCCGCGCTGTCAGCGCGGCTGAACGGCCGCCCGGCGTGTCCGGGGATCCGCGCGGCGGGTCGATGACCCCCGAAAAGGGTTCCGCGGCGCTTGCCTGTGCTAGATTGCCCTGCAATCGAACCGAGGGACATCCACGTCTTGGCAGCCGGCACTTTTCGCGAACGGATCGCCGCCTATGGCGTCTGGCGAAGCGCCATCGTCGACGCGCTCAAGCGTTACGCCCAGTGGCTCGCAGGCTCCGAGCTGGCCGAGCCGGCGCTGCAGGCGCGAATAGACCGAATTCTCGCGCGGTTGCGCGACGATCGGCTCTCGATCGCCTTCGTCGCCGAGTTCTCGCGCGGCAAGTCCGAGCTGATCAACGCGATCTTCTTTTCTGACTACGGTCAGCGCATCCTGCCTTCGTCGGCGGGGCGCACGACGATGTGCCCGACCGAGCTGCTGTACGACCCGACCCGGCCCGCGTCGATCCGGCTGCTGCCGATCGAAAGCCGCATGCGCGACATTTCCCTGGCGGAGCTGCGCGCAACGACGGCCGATTGGCACGAGATTCCGATCGCCCCGGGAGACCCGGAGAGTGTGGCCGGCGCGTTCGCCAGCGTGCGCGAGACCAAGCGTGTGGCGATCGAGCAGGCGTCGCTTCTCGGTCTGCACCAGCCCGACGGCGCCGATCCGGCCGGACAGCCCGATGCGCGCGGCATGGTCGAGATTCCGCGCTGGCGGCATGCGGTGGTCAACATTCCCGACCCGCTGCTCGAGATGGGACTGGTCGTGATCGACACGCCGGGGCTGAACGCGATCGGCAACGAGCCCGAGCTGACGCTGAACCTGATTCCGGGCGCCGACGCGGTGCTCTTCGTGCTGGCGGCCGACGCCGGCGTCACCAGGACCGACATCGAGGTCTGGCGCGATCACATCTGCCCGGCCCACAAGTCGGGCAGATTCGTGGTGCTGAACAAGATCGACGGTCTCTGGGACGACCTGCGCGACGATCTGCAGATCGAGGTAGAGATTGCCCAGCAGGTCGCGTCGGTGTCGCGAACCCTCGATCTGCCGGCCGACCGGGTGTACGCGGTCTCGGCGCAGAAGGGCCTGGTCGCGAAGATCCAGGGAAACAGCGCGCTGCTGCGCCGCAGCCAGCTTCCGGATCTGGAGAGAGCGCTGTCCCACGAGCTGGTCCCCCAGAAACAGACGCTGGTGCGCGAGCGGGCCGGTCGAGACTTCGAGGAGCTCGCAGCGGTGGTCACGTCGCTGCTCGCGGCGCGCAGGCGCAATGTCGTCGAGCAGCTCTTCGAGCTCAGCGGCCTGCGCGGCAAGAACCGCAACGTCGTCGACCACATGGCGGCGCGGATCAAGGGCGAGCGAGCCGAGTTCGACAAGAGCCTGCGCCACCTTCAGGCGCTGCGCACCGTGTTCGCCAAGCATTCGCAGTCGATCTACTCGACCATCGGAATGGACTCGCTCAAGCGTCACGTTCGGGGTGCGCGCGAGATCATGCGCGCGAGCAACTTCTCGACGGGTCTGCGAGACGGCATGGCGAGTCTGCTGACGGAGTCGCGAGCGGACCTCGACCAGGTGTCCGGACTGATCGACGAGATCACCACGCTGATGACCGCGATGTACCGCAGTTTCAGCGCCGAGCACGGGCTCTCGCTCGGGGCCCCGATGATGTTCTCCACGCGTCGCTACCTCGATGAGCTCGAACGCGTCGAAAAACTCTATCGCCGCCAGTTCGGGGCCTTCTCGCTGGTCACCACCGAAAAGTGGGCATTGATGCGGCGCTTCTTCGAGTCGGTGGCCGCGCGGATCAAGGAACTATACGAGCTCGCCAACCGCGAGATCGAGGCCTGGCTGCGCGCGGTGATCGCGCCGATCGAAGGGCAGGTCCGCGAGCACCAGTCGCAGCTTCGCCGCAGGCTCGAGTCGGTGCGTCGCGTGCTCGACGCGACGCAGAGCCTGGACTCCCGCATCGCCGAGATCGAGGAGTCCCGCGTGCAGGTCGAGCAGCAGCTTGCGATTACCGGCGAGCTCGCCGAGCAGGTGCGGGTTCTGATGAGCAGGCCGATCGTCACGATGTCGGAGCTCGAGCCGGCCTGAGTCCGGGCGGCGGCCGCCTTCGTCTATCCTCTCGCCCCCATGGGCTGGTTTTCCGATCGGATCGTCGAGTGGCAGCGCGCGCATGGTCGCCACGACCTGCCGTGGCAGGGCACGCGCGACCCCTACCGGATCTGGGTCTCCGAGATCATGCTGCAGCAGACCCAGGTCGCGGCGGTGATCCCGTACTACCTGCGCTTCGTCGCGCGGTTTCCCGACGTGCGTGCGCTGGCGGTCGCGGCGCCCGACGAAGTGATGCGTCTTTGGAGCGGGCTCGGCTACTACAGCCGGGCGCGCAATCTGCATGCCTGCGCGCAGCAGGTCGTGGCGGACTTCGGCGGTCAGTTTCCGCGCAGCGCCGATGTCCTGGCCGACCTTCCGGGCATCGGGCGTTCGACCGGTGCGGCGATCGCGGCGTTTGCGTTCGGCGAGCGCGGCGCGATCCTCGACGGCAACGTCAAACGCGTCCTCTGCCGTTTCGAGGCGGTGGAAGGCTATCCCGGCGCGGGGCCGGTCGAGCGCAGACTCTGGGAGATCGCGGCCCGGGAACTGCCGGACGGCGCGATCGAGGCCTACACACAGGGTCTGATGGACCTGGGCGCGACGCTCTGCTCGCGCAGCAAGCCAGCTTGCGGCCAGTGCCCGCTGCGCGAGCGATGCGTGGCCAGCGCCGAAGGCCGAACCGCGGAGTTGCCGACGCGCAAGCCCCGGCGCGTCGTGCCTGTGCGCGAAACGACGATGCTCGTGCTGCGAAGGGGTGACGAGGTCTGCCTGGAGAGGCGCCCGCCCACCGGCATCTGGGGCGGGCTCTGGAGCCTGCCCGAGCTGCCGGTCGCGTCGCCCGATACGGTGGCGGGCATGCTCGAGGCGCGTTTCGGACTGGCCGAGTACGCGCGCACCGAGTTGCCGCCGTTCGAGCACGCGTTCACGCATTTCCGGCTGCGCGTGCGCGCGCTGCTGCTGGACGTCGGCGCCCGCGGCGTGGCGACACCGGGCGCAGCGCAACCGGGCGCAGCGCAACCGGGCGCGGCGTTGTGGTTGCCGCTGACCGAAGTCGACGAGGCCGCGCTGCCGCGGCCGGTCAAGTCGCTGCTGCAGCGACTGCGCGACCTGGACGGTGAGGGGGCAAGCCGGCCCGCCGGCTGATCGGGGCGAGACGCCCGGATCGGCGAAACCCGGGGCGGGCGTTACGTAGCTGTTCCCGTCAGATCACCTGGTGCTGCTCCAGGTACTGGTGCACGATCGACAGTCGCGCGAGCGGATCGGGCAGTTCCATCAGCTTCTGCTTTGCTTTCGAGGAGATGGGCAGGAACTCGCAGAGCCGGTTCGAGACCCAGCTCGCCGACTGATAGAGGTAGGGTTCGCCGACCATCCGTCCGAGCGCGTTCGGCTCCCTCTCCACCAGGTCCTCGACGATGCGCCTCACCAGGCTGGAGCAGGTTTCGAGGCGCTCCGGCACCGGCTCGTCACCGTCGGGCTCGATGCGCTCGGCGTCGGCGCGGATCAGTCCGTCGGACTGCACTCGGCGCGCAGTGATCCGGAAGCGCTCGCCGCCGCGTGTGCGGATCTGCAGCAGGCCCAGCTGCTGCATGTCCCACTCGGTGATCCGGGCCAGGCAACCGACGGCCTCGTGGCGCGCCGCCTCGCCGACCTCCTTGCCGCGCGTGATCAGGCAGATCCCGAACGGCGCGTCGCGCTGCATGCAGTCGCGCACCATGTCCATGTAGCGCGCCTCGAACACGCGCAACGGGAGCGCTCCGTCGGGAAAGAGCACCGTACCCAGCGGAAAGATGGGCAGGTCGCGCAACGGTGCCGCCTGCGGCTCGCCAGCTTGCATCGGGGGCGTGCGCGAGGGCGGATCAGCCCGGGCCGGGCCTCGGGTGGAGCGCGCGATGACGGACCAGAACGTGCTCGGCCCGGCGGAAGCGTCGGGCGAGTTCCTCGATGCAATAGACCGAGCGGTGCTGCCCGCCGGTGCACCCGATCGCGACAGTCAGATAGCTGCGGTTCTCCTGGATGTAGAACGGCAGCCACGTGTGCAGGAAATTCCCGATGTGGTCGACGAGACGCTGGACCGACGGAATCTCTCGCAGGAAGGCAGCAACCGGCTCGTCGAGCCCTGTCAGCGGCCGAAGGTCGCTCGTGTAGTAGGGGTTCGGAAGGCAACGGGCGTCGAACACCAGGTCGGCGTCCAGCGGAACACCGTGCTTGTATGCGAACGACGTGAACAGCAACGTGAGCGCCGCCCGCTCTGCGCCGACGACGTCGCGCACCCACTGGCGCAGCACGTTCGGGTGCAGATCGCTGGTGTCCAGCGAGATGCCCAGGTCCTCGATCACCGACATCATTTCGCGCTCGTGCTCGATCGCCTCGACCAGCGTCTCGTCGGTCTCCTCCGTCGCGCCATGCGTCGACAGCGGGTGGCGCCGGCGCGTCTCCGAGTAGCGCTGCACCAGCGTGTCGGTGCGCGCGTTGAGGAAGATCACCTTGACGTCGTGGCCGAACCGATTGAGCCCCGCGAGCATCGCGCGCAGGTCCGCCACCGACCCGCCGCTGCGCGCGTCGATCGACACGGCGACCCGATCCCGCCCGGTCTCGTGCAGCGAGGCGATGACCTCCTGCAGGAAACGCACCGGCAGGTTGTCGATGCAAAAGAAGCCGTCGTCCTCGAGGACATTGATCGCGATCGACTTTCCGGATCCGGAGATTCCGGTGATCAGAACCACACGCATTGCAACAGCGAAACGCCGCGTGGCGTCTCTCCCCTGGAGGCCTGGAAAAAGACTAGCTTAACCCCGCCGGCGCGGGGCGTCGACCGGTCGGCGGACGCAAATGTTTCGCGTCCCGGTCAGCTGCCGGACTGGTCGATCAGCTGGTGCTGGCGCTCGATGAATTCCTTCATCGTGTCGATGCCGCGCAGCGACAGGACCGTGCTGCGCACGGCGGCCTCGGTGAGCACCGCGATGTTCCGCCCGGCGGCCACCGGGATCACGACCTTGCGGATCGCCAGACCGAGCACATCCTGCGTGAGCGCCTCCAGCGGCAGCCGCTGGTACTCGTTCTCCATGACGCTTCGGCGCAGCAGGTGAACGATCAGTTTGAGCTTCATCTTCGGCCGGATCGCGGTTTCGCCGAAGATCGTGCGGATGTCGAGCAGCCCCAGGCCCCGAACCTCGAGCATGTTGCGCAGCAGCGGCGGGCAGCGTCCCTCGATGGCGTGCGGCGCGATCCGGCGGAAGTCGACCACGTCGTCGGCGACCAGTCCGTGACCACGGCTGATCAGCTCCAGCGCCAGTTCGCTCTTGCCGAGCCCCGACTCGCCGGAGATCAGCACGCCCATTCCGAGCACGTCCATGAAGACGCCGTGCATCGAGGTGTTTTCCGCGGTGGCCTTGGCGAGCCAGTAACGCAGCGCGTCGATCACGCTTGCCGCACTCAGCGGCGACGACAGCAGCGGCAGGCCGTCGCGCTCGCAGTACTCGACCATCATCGGATCGGGAGAGATGCCCTCGGTGACGATCAGCGCCGGCGGATGCGCCGCGACGAGGTCGTCCAGGATCGCCTTGTGGCGGGCATCGTCGAGGCGGTCGTAGTACGCGGTCTCGGCCCTGCCGAACACGTGCAATCGCGCGGGGTGGATCAGGTTCAGGTAGCCGACCAGATCGGCCGGCGCCCCGCCGCCCATGCCGAGCAGGCGGTCCATCCCTCGTGCACCGGCGAGCCAGGTGAAGTCGAGCGATTCGCGGTTCGCATCGACGAGCTGCTGGACCGTGACCGTCATCGCCGCGCTCGCGCCGTCGGCCGCCCGCTAGGCGGCGGGCCTGTAGGGTTCCCAGGTCGACAGCGTCTGGTGGATCTGCGCCGGATCGTCGCTGCTCATCAGGAGTTCGCGGACCGATCGCTCGGACAGGAGTTCCGCGAGTTCGGAGAGCAGTTCCAGGTGCTCTTCGGTCGCGTGCTCGGGCACCAGCAGGAACACCAGCAGTCGCACCGGCTGGCCATCCGGCGCGTCGAATGGGATCGGTTCAGAGAGCCGAACGACGGCGGCGAGCGCCTCCCGCAGACCCTTGATCCGGCCGTGCGGGATCGCCACGCCCTCGCCGAGCCCGGTCGAGCCGAGCCGCTCGCGCGCGAACAGCGAGTCGAACACCTTGCCTCGCTCGATTCCATTGTTGTTCTCGAACAGCAGGCCGACCTGTTCGAACAACCGCTTCTTGCTGGTGACCTCTAGTCGCGTGACGACGTTGGTCGGGGGAAGCAACCTGGAGATTCGGTTCATCAGTTCATGCCGGAAGGCGGACGCTGCACTGCAGCATACCACCTGATCGGAACAGGGTCTCAGCCGCGTACCTTAAGAGAGGTGACAAGTCGGTGTCCAGCCCAAATGTGCGGATTTCGAGAGATTTCGCGATGCACAAAAGCAACAAGGCGACCGGCCCCTGGGGTCGCGGTCGCCTTGGTCGTGGAGGCGGGTCGGGGTTCCGGACGCCCCTACTCCGGCTCGACGTGCAGCTGCTTGTGGGTGACGTTGCCGTGGTCCTTCTGCCTGTCCTTGTACTTGATCACCTGGCGATCGAGTTTGTCGACCAGCAGATCGATCGCGGCGTAGAGGTCCTGGTCGCTCGCCTCGGCATGGATTTCCTTGCCAGGCACATGGATATTGATCTCGGCCTTCTGGATCAGCTTGTCGACCGAAAGGAGCACCTTGATGTCGATCATCCTGTCGAAGTGTCGCGTGATTCTGTCCAGTTTCTGCGTCGCGTAGTCGCGCAGAGCCGGCGTCACTTCCAGATGGTGTCCGCTGATCGAGAGGTTCATGCTTCCTCCATGGGTAGTATGTGAAACTAGCTTACAGGACTTTGCGCTGCGAAACCGGCGGAATTCTCGACGCTTCCCGGTACTTGGCGATGGTGCGTCTGGCGACGACGATTCCCTGTTCGCCGAGCATGTCGGCGAGCCTGCTGTCGGACAATGGCGCCTTCGGATCTTCCGCGTCGACCAGCTGACGCAGCAGCGCGCGGATCGCGGTGCTCGACGCGGCCCCCCCCGCGTCCGTCGCGACGTGGCTGCCGAAGAAGTACTTGAGTTCGAAGGTGCCGTTGGGGGTGAGCATGTACTTCTGCGTCGTGACCCTGGAGATGGTGGATTCGTGCAGCCCCAGCTCCTCTGCGATCTCGCGAAGCACCAGCGGACGCATCGCGACCTCACCGTGCGAGAAGAACGCCTTCTGCCGTTCGACGATTGCCTGCGCGACCCTCAGGATCGTGTCATAGCGCTGCTGGACGTTCTTGATCAGCCAGCGAGCCTCCTGCAACTGGGCCGAGAGATTGTTGCCGCCGGCCGACCGGTTCCGCTTTAGGATGCGCGCGTACATGTCGTTGACCCGCAGCTTGGGCAGCACGTCGGGGTTCAGCGAAGCCTGCCAGCCTGAGCGGGTGCGCCGCACGATGACATCGGGCACCACGTAGGTCGGTTCGTCGATCGAGAAGGCGGCGCCCGGGCGCGGGCTGAGCTGCTGAATCAGCGCCTGCGCGCGCCGCAGCATGTCGTCGTCGCAGCGAAGCACGCGCCGCAGCCTGGTGAAGTCCTTGGCCGCCAGCAGTTCGAGATGATTGGTCACGATGGCGCGTGCGACCTCGAGCACCGCCGGCTCCGGCGCCGGGGGCTCCTTCGCCCGGGCCGAAAGCTGCAGGATCAGGCTCTCGCGCAGGTCGCGGGCGCCCACGCCGGGGGGGTCGAAGCTCTGCAGCAGGCTCAGCGCCGCTGTCAGGGTCTCCGGCTCGACCTCGAGCTCGGCCGGCAGCATGGCTGCGATCTCGTCGAGCGTCGCGTCCAGCAGTCCGTCCTGGTCGAGATTCTCGATCAGCAGTCCGACGATTGCACGGTCCAGCGGCTCGGTGCGTGTCGCCGCGAGCTGCGTCATCAGATGGTCGGTCAGGGTTCGCCCGGTGGTGGCCAGCTGCGGCATCGTGCGATCGTCCTCGCGGTCGTCGCTGCCGGCGCGGCCGGATCCCTCGCCCCAGTCGCCGGAGCGCGCGTCGTCTGAGCCGTAGTCGTGGCCGTCCGCGTCGCCGCCGTAGTCGCTGCCGGAGTCCTCGCTCGGGCCCGCATCAGCCTGGCCGTCGCGGCCGTTCTCCAGGGTCGGCGAGGACGCCGATCGGGGGCTCTCGATCGTTCCGTTGGGCCCCAGCCGCATGCAGGCGTCCAGCGGGTCGTCGAGCCGTTCCAGCAGCGGGTTGTCGGCCAGGACCTGTTCGAGCTCCTGGTTCAGTTCGAGCGTCGAGAGCTGCAGCAGCCGGATCGACTGCTGCAACTGGGGTGTCAGCGCGAGATGCTGACTGAGCCGGAGCTGTAGGGACGGTTTCAATTCGCGGGCAGGGTCAGTGAGTGCGCCCCCCGCGACCGCGGCCTCGGCTACATCCGGAAGTGTTCTCCGAGGTAGACGCGGCGCACGCTCTCGTTGACGATGATCTCGTCGGGGCGACCGAAAGCAAGAACAGTACCAGCGTTGATGATATACGCGCGATCGCAAATACCAAGGGTTTCGCGGACATTGTGGTCGGTGATCAACACGCCGATTCCACGATCCTTGAGAAATCTCACGATTCTCTGGATCTCGATCACCGCGATGGGGTCGACGCCGGCGAACGGTTCGTCGAGCAGGATGAACCGCGGCGAGGTTGCGAGGGCGCGCGCGATCTCCACCCGGCGCCGCTCGCCGCCGGACAGCGACAGCGCGGTGTTCGACCGGATGTGCTCGATCTGGAGCTCGGCCAGCAGTTCCTCGAGGCGGCTGTCGATGGCGTCCTGGCCCAGCGGGCGGCCGTCCTCCCCGGTCTGCAGTTCGAGCACCGCGACGATGTTGTCCTCGACGCTGAGCTTGCGAAAGACCGAGGCTTCCTGCGGCAGGTAGGACAGCCCCATGCGCGCGCGGCGATGAATCGGCAGCCGGCTGATCGGCCGGTCGTCGAGCAGGATCCGGCCGTCGTCGCTGGGGACCAGCCCGACGATCATGTAGAAGCAGGTGGTCTTGCCGGCACCGTTCGGACCGAGAAGGCCGACAACCTCGCCGCTGTGCACCTCGAGCGACACGTCATGAACGACGCGTCGCCCGTGATAAGCCTTCATCAGGTGCTCCACCACCAGACGGCTGGCGGCGCTGCCGGTCGCGGCGCCCGTGGTTCCGTCCGTGCCTGCGTCGGGCACGGGGTCGGGCCCGGGGCCGGAAACCGGGGCGTCGGCGCCGGTTCGGGCGGCAAGCGGGGATTCGTCGGAGGTCATCGTGAAAATTCGGCCGGGGTCGGTGCGAGGCGGCGGCCGCGGTGCGGCCGGGCGCCGCTACCTGCGGGGCGTCTCCAGCGTCTGCGCCGGCGTGAGCTGCGTCGCGGCGGGCGCGCGCTCCCCGTCGTTCTTGGGCTGGATGATGACCCGGACCCGACCGCTGGGGTTCTCGGGCGTGGCCGCCGCCGGCCCGCCGCTCTCGACGTTGAAGAACTCGCTGCGGCTGTCGTAGACGATGAGGTTGCCGTGCACCTCGTCGGTGACGCGCTCTTTCTCCAGTCGCTTCAGGTTCGCCTTTTCCTTCAGCTTCACCGTTTCAGTCTTGCCGTCATAGTCGAGCTGCTGGGCCGACCCGGCAATGAACTGGTCGACGCCGTCCCGCTTCTGGCGAAACGTCGCCGGGTTGCCGATGGCGGTGGCGTACTGATAGCCCGCCGGATCCTGCCGCAGCACCAGCCTGTTCGCGTGGATCACGATCGTGCCCTTGGTCAGCGTCACGTTGCCGGTGAAGACGTTGAGCTGCTTCAGGTCGTCGTACGTCATCGCATCGGCTTCGATGTTGACGGGTTTGTCGCGATCCGCCCGTTCCGCGAAGGCGGGTGCGGCGCAGGCCAGGCACGCGGCAACCGCGAGCCAGAGCAGCGGGCTCCGGCCGCGCCTAGCCCGGAGCTCGCGCAAGCGCAGCGCGGCGTTCGGGGTTCGATGCGCACAGAGGCTGCGGCGGGTCGGCTGGGAAGCGGGGGTCGCGGTCATCGGTCGGGAGGCGGTGTCCAGACGCCGCGCACATTCGAGAGAACGTTCAGGACGCGCGAGGAATTATCGAATTCCATGCCGACCCCAGTCAAGGAAGACGTGCCGTAGGTGATTCGCACCGGGCGGTCGGTCTTGGCGACATCCTCGGCCGACAGCAGCAGGACGTAGTCGGTCTCGATGCGCAATGCCGGCGTCGTTCCCTCCGCGGCACGGGTGAGCAGAACGTTGTCGTGCAGCTGGGTCTGCTCGCCGGCGGCGGTCGAGCGGCCCCGGTCGGCGCGCAGCGTCATCAGTGGCTTGGCCGGATCCAGGCTGACCAGCAGCGGCTTGGAAAATTCGCTGGAATCGTCGTCGGGATAGTGCTGAAGCTGTTCGCCCGACATCCGGTACATCGGCGCGCCGGTCGGGCTCAGGCGGGTCAGCGCGAAGTGTTCCACGAAGTAGTCGGGCTCGTGGCGCAGCGGGCGGGCGCCCGTCTCCTCGCCTGACTGGTCGCCGAACTCCGCGAGGTAGTAAGTCGCCCCGGCGAGTACCGCGAGCAGCACCACCGAGAACGCTGCCGCGAAGCGGTCGTAGACGCGCTGCTTCATTGGCGGGGCTCCCGTGGGCCGCCGCGATGCGCTTCGAGCAGCCCCGATAGCAGTCCCCGGCTCTCGAGCAGCCACTCGGCGAACTCGCGCACTGCCCCGTGCCCGGCCGGCCGGCTCGCCACCCAGTGGGCGGCCGTCAGCACCGGCCCGGCGGCGTCGGCCGGCGCCGCCGCGAGCCCGGCGATCCCCAGCGCCGGCAGATCGGGCCAGTCGTCGCCCATGTAGGCGATCTCGTCGAGCGTGATGCCGAATTCAGCGGCGAGGGCACGGAGCGCCTCGCCCTTGTCGGCCGCACCCTGCATCAGCGCGTCGAACCGCAACTCGGCGGCGCGGGTCGCGACGATCGAGGACTGCCGGGCGGTGACGATCGCGATGCGAAGCCCCGCTTCGCGCAGCAGCGCCAGGCCGAACCCGTCTCGCACCGAGAACCCCTTCATCGCCTCGGCGTCCGGTCCGATATAGAGGGTTCCGTCGGTCATCGTGCCGTCGACGTCGAGCGCGAGCAGTTTCACCCGCGCGGCGCGCTCGATGATGTCCGAACCGCCGGGCGCGCGCGAGGTCCGGGCGCCCACTCAGACCACCTTCGCTGTCAGCAGGTCGTGAATGTGGATCGCGCCGACGAGGCGCCCGGCGGCGTCGACCACCAGCAGCTGGCTGATCCGGCGGTCTTCCATCATTCGCACCGCCTCTGCGGCGAGCGCCGAGGGTCCGATCATCGCGGGCGATCTGGTCATCGCCTCGCGGGCGTGCAGCGCGCGGATGTCGCCGTCGCGTTCGAGCAGCCGGCGCAGGTCGCCGTCGGTGAAGATTCCCTCGACTTCGCCCTCGGCGCCGAGCACCGCTGTCATCCCCATGCGCTTGCGGGTGATCTCGAGGATCGCCTGAGTGAGCGGCGCGTCGAATCGCACCGCCGGAATCGCCTCTGCGGTGCGCATCACGTCGGAGACGTGCGTCAGGAGCCGACGCCCGAGCGCGCCACCCGGGTGCGAGTTCGCGAAGTCCTCGGGGCCGAAGCCGCGCGCGTCGAGCAGGGCGACGGCCAGCGCGTCACCCAGCGCCAGCGAAGCGGTCGTGCTCGCGGTGGGCGCGAGATTCAGCGGGCAGGCCTCGCGTTCGACCGCGGCGTCGAGATGCACGTCGGCCAGCCGGGCGAGCGGGGAATCGGGCTTGCCGGTCATCGCGATCAGTCGCGCCCCCCGTCGCTTGAGCAGCGGCACGATCGCGAGCAGTTCCTCGGTGGCGCCCGAGTTCGACAGCGCCAGCAGCACGTCGTCGCGGGTGATCATCCCGAGGTCGCCGTGGCTCGCCTCTGCGGGGTGCACGAAGAAGGCCGGGGTTCCGGTGGACGCGAGCGTCGCGGCGATCTTGCGCGCGACGTGCCCGGACTTGCCCATGCCGCTGACCACGACGCGTCCGGTGCACGTCAGGATGATTTCGCAGGCCCGCACGAAATCGTCGCCGATGCGTGCCGGCAGTGCCTCGAGCGCAGCGGTCTCGACACGCAGCACCTCCTGCGCACGCTCGATCAGGCGCCGCCGCGCATCTGGCGCAGATAGAATCCCGGAGTTCATCCAATTCAGTATATCGAGACCGTCTCCGGCATGCTCTCCTCGCTCGAACTCGCGCTCGTCCTGCTCGCCACCTCCGTGCTGGCGGTGGTCGGCCTGCGCACGCTGCGGCTGCCGCCGCTGGTCGCCTATCTGGCGGTCGGGGTGGCGCTCGGACCGCACGCGACGAACCTGGCGGGCGATCCGGAAGTGGTGCGCCACGCGGGTGAGCTCGGCGTCGTCTTCCTGATGTTCTCGCTGGGTCTGGAGTTCAGCCTCGCGAAGCTCAACGCGCTGCGCCGGCTGGTGTTCGGCCTCGGCGCGGCCCAGGTGTCGATCACCATCGTCTTCGCGATGCTCGTGCTCGTGCTGCTTCCGACCGACCTGATCGCCGGTCTGCTGGGCGGGGGCGTCGACTGGCGGGTGGCCCTCGTGCTCGGCGGCACCGCCGCGATGTCGTCGACCGCGATGGTGATCAAGCTGCTTGGAGAGAAGCGCGAACTCGAGACCGAGCATGGTCGGCGGGTCTTCAGCGTGCTGCTGTTCCAGGATCTCGCCGTGATCCCGCTGCTGATCCTGATCCCGGCGCTCGCGACCGGCGGCGATTCCTGGATCATGGCGATCGGGCTGGCCACCCTCAAGGCGGTCGTGATCCTGGTGCTGCTGCTGCGATTCGGGCCGCCTCTGATGAAGCGGTGGTTCAACATCGTCGCGCGACAGCGCTCGCACGAACTTTTTACGCTGAACGTCCTGCTCGCGACGCTGCTTTTCGCGTGGCTGACCGAGAAGGCCGGCCTGTCGATGCCGCTCGGCGCCTTCGTCGCGGGGATGCTGATCTCCGAGACCGAGTACCGTTACCAGGTCGAGGAGGACATCAAGCCTTTTCGCGACGTGCTGCTCGGCCTGTTCTTCGTGGCGATCGGCACGCAGCTGAACCTGCGTGTCGTCTCTGAACTGTGGCCGCAGGTGCTGCTGTTCATGACGGTGCCCGTCCTGTTCAAGTTCTGCCTGGTCGTCGTGCTGGTCCGGGTCTTCGGCGGCGGCGCGGGCACCGCGATTCGCACCGGCGTATGGCTCGCCCAGGCCGGGGAGTTCGGCTTCGTGCTGCTCGCACTCGGCACCAGCGTGGGACTGGTATCGGACGCCGCGCTGCAGCCGGTGCTCGCCGCGATGCTTCTGTCGATGCTGCTGAGCCCGGTGTTCATCGAACAGGCGAACCGGATCGCGCTGCGCCTGTCCGGCCAGGAGTGGCTGCAGCGTTCGCTGCAGCTGCAGTCGATCGCGAGTCGCAGCATTGCCCGCGAGAATCACGTGGTCGTTTGCGGCTACGGGCGGTGCGGCCAGGCGCTGGCCCACGTGCTCGAGGCGGAGAAGGTGCCCTTCATTGCGCTCGACCTCGACCCTGACCGGGTCCGCGAGGCCGCCGCCACCGGCGAGTCGGTGGTCTACGGCGATTCGGCGCGCCGGGAGACCCTGCTCGCGGCGGGCCTGCATCGAGCCAGCGCGCTGGCCATCACTTTCGACGACACGCCCACCGCGATGAAGATCCTGCACCTCGTGCGCGAACTGGCGCCGCGGCTGCCGATCCTGGTGCGGACAGCGCACGAGGCCGACATCGACAAGCTGCGTGCGGCGGGCGCCACCGAGGTCGTGCCGGAAATCATCGAGGGAAGCCTGATGCTCGCATCGCACGCGCTGGCGCTGGTCGGGGTGCCTCTTTCGAGGGTGCTGCGACGGGTGAGGCAGGTGCGCGACGGCCGCTACGCGTTGCTGCAGGGCTTCTTCCACGGTGCCGACGACACGGACGCCGACGAGATCGAGGACGCGCCGCTGCACCTGCGCGCCGTCGCGATCTCTGCGTCCAATCCGAGCGTCGGCCGGGCGCTCGCGGAACTGCGTCTGGGCGACGCCCGTGTGACCACAGTGGTCAGACGCAGCGAGCGCATCGTGGATCCGGCGGGCGATCTCCATGTCGAGGCCGGGGACACTCTGGTGCTGTCGGGTACGCTGGAGCAGATCGGCACGGCCGAGGCACGGCTGCTGCACGCCTGAGCGGGATTGCCACCCCGCCGACCAGCGAAAGATGCAGGCCGGCGGCAGAATTGCGGGCGACCCGTTAAAATGCCCGGTTCCACTCGAGCAACGTTCCACCTTGACTGAAAATCTCCTCGAACTCGACCAGGTCCGATTCGGATACCGCGAGCGCCTGATCCTCGACGGCGTCACGATGGCCTTTCCGATCGGAAAGGTCGTCGCGCTGATCGGCGGGTCGGGCTCCGGCAAGACGACCATCCTGCGGGTGATCGGGGGATTGTTGCGTCCGCGCGACGGGCGGGTCGTCTTCGAAGGTCAGGACGTGCACGCGCTCGATCGGGACGGTCTGTACGCGATGCGTCGCCGGATGGGGATGCTGTATCAGTTCGGCGCCCTGTTCACCGATCTGGACGTCTTCGACAACGTGGCATTCCCTTTGCGCGAGCATACCGAGCTGCCGGAAGCGCTGATCCGCGATCTCGTGCTGCTCAAGCTCAATGCGGTCGGGCTGCGGGGCGCCGCCCGGTTTCGCACCGCGCAGCTCTCGGGCGGCATGGCGCGCCGCGTCGCGCTGGCGCGCGCGATCGCGCTCGATCCGCCGCTGATCATGTACGACGAGCCGTTCGCAGGGCTCGATCCCGTCTCGCTGGCGACCGTGGCCGCGCTGATCCGCAACCTGAACGACGCGCTGAAAGTCGCGTCGATCGTCGTGTCGCACGACATCAAGGACGCGTTCAAGATCGCCGACTACGTCTACCTGCTGGCGTCCGGACGGATCGTCGCGCAGGGGACGCCGGCGCAGATGGGCGATTCCACGGACCCGAACGTGCGCCAGTTCCTGGACGGCAACATCGACGGGCCGGTGTCGTTTCACTTCGAGGCGACGCCGCTCGCCGAAGACCTGGGTCTGCGCAGATGATGCGCATGCTCTCGGTGTCCTGGCACTGGCTGATCGACCGGCTGGTCGACGTCGGCCGGGGCGCGCGCTTTTTCCTGCGGCTCTGCGGGCTCGGCGTCGCTTCCCTGCGCCGGCCGAGGCTGGTGGTGGACCAGATCTACTTCATCGGGAACTTCTCGCTGTCGATCATCCTGGTGTCCGGCCTGCTGATCGGGTTCGTGCTCGGTCTGCAGGGGTATTACACGCTGCGCCGCTACGGCTCCGAAGAGGCGCTCGGTCTGCTGGTGGCCCTGTCGCTGGTGCGCGAACTCGGCCCGGTGGTGACCGCGCTGCTGTTCGCCGGCCGGGCCGGCACCTCGCTTACCGCGGAGGTCGGCCTGATGAAGGCGGGCGAGCAGATCGACGCGATGGAGATGATGGCGGTCGACCCGGTGTCGCGGGTGCTGGCCCCGCGCTTCGTCGCGGCGCTGATCGCGATGCCGCTGCTGGCGGCTCTCTTTTCGGCAATGGGGGTATTGGGTGGATATCTCGTCGGCGTTGAGATGATCGGAGTCGACGCAGGCGCCTTCTGGTCGCAGATGCAGGGCGGCGTCGACTGGATCGACGACGTCGGCAACGGTGTCGTCAAGAGCGTCGTCTTCGGCTTCACGGTCGCTTTCGTCGCGCTGTTCGTCGGCTACGAGGCCGAGCCGACCCCGGAGGGCGTGGCGCGCGCGACGACGACGACAGTCGTCGTGGCCTCGCTCGCGATCCTGGGGCTAGATTTCATTCTCACCGCCCTGATGTTCAGTTCCACCTGAGCGGGGAGTCGGTGCGCATGGGGGTTGCACAATGAATCAGAAATTCGTGGATCTGCTGGTGGGCCTGTTCGTCCTGCTGGGGTTCGCCGCGCTGGTATTCCTCGCGATGCGCGCGGGAAACATGAGCGGCAGCTTCTCGCTGTCCAACACCTACGAAACGCACGCGCGCTTCGACAACATCGGCGGGCTGAAGCCGCGTGCCGCCGTGCGCAGCGCGGGCGTCGTGGTGGGGCGCGTCACCGCCATCCGCTTCGACGACAAGGTCTATCAGGCGGACGTCACGCTGTCGCTGGACGGGCGCTACCAGTTTCCCAAGGACACGTCCGCCAAGATCCTGACCTCCGGACTACTCGGTGAGCAGTACATCGGACTCGAGCCCGGCGGCGACGTGGCGATGCTCACGACCGGCGACCGGATCACGATGACCCAGTCGGCGGTCGTTCTCGAGAATCTGATCGGCCAGTTCCTGTACGGCAAGGCCGGCGAGGCGGGTGCGAAATGAACGCTCGACTGACAGGCGTGCGGCGCGGGACTGTCGCGGCCGCACTGGCCGTGGCGGTGGCTCTGGGCGGTTGCGCGAGCGTCTCGGGCACGGCGAACGGCGGCGAGGCGCAGCGGCGTGCCGATGTCGATCCCCTCGAGGGGATGAACCGCGCGGTGTTCGACTTCAACCAGGCGCTCGACGACGCGCTGGTCGCGCCGGTGGCGCGCGGCTATGTCAAGGTGGTCCCGGAAGTCTTCCGGTGGATGATTTCCAACGCCTTCGCGAACCTGGCGGACGTGCGGATCGCGCTCAATCAGTTGCTGCAGGGCAAGCCGTTGCTGGCGGGGTCCGACCTGCTCAGGTTCGGCATCAACACGGTGTTCTGCCTAGGGGGACTCGCCGACCTCGCGAGCGAGCTGGGGTTGGAGCGTCACAACGAGGATTTCGGCCAGACGATGGGGCGCTGGGGCATCGGCAGCGGCCCCTACCTGGTCTTGCCGCTGTTCGGACCCTCGACGGTGCGTGACGGCCTGGGCCTGGTGGTGGACGTCGAAACCTCTCCGCTCATCGCCATCAAGCGCAGGTCGACGAGCAACGGCCTCCTGGCGCTCTGGATCGTCGATGCGCGCGCCAACCTGCTGGATGCCAGCCAGTTGCTCGAGGGCGCCGCGCTCGACAAGTACCTGTTCCTTCGCGACGGCTACCTGCAGCGGCGGCGCAACCTGATATGGGACGGCGATCCGCCCGAAGAAGGCGAGCCGCCCAGATGAATCCGAGGCTCGAGTCGGACGGCTGACGCAGCGAGTGCCGTCCGGGAATGCGGGCCGAGGTCAGCCGGCAGCGGTTCTCGAACGTTGAATATGCCGATGCGCGCATCCGGGTCCCGAAATCACGAGGATTCGCTTTGCGCAACATTGAACAGGGGGTCGCAATGAAAAGGTTTTTCCCGCTTCTGATCGCACTGTTGCTGCCGGCCGGCGCGGCGCTCGCCGCCGAAGCGCCGGACGCGCTGATCCAGCGCCTGAGCACCGAGATGCTGGAGCGCATCAAGTCCGACAAGGACCTGCAGGCCGGCGATTTTGCCAAGATCTCGAACGTGGTCGACACCACGATCATGCCGCACGTGAATTTCGAGCGCATGACCGCGCTTGCGGTCGGGCGCAACTGGCGCAGCGCGACGCCCGAGCAGCAGAAGCGCCTGATGGCCGAGTTCCGGGTGCTGCTGATCCGCACTTATTCGGGCGCGGTGTCGGCGGCCAAGGACAGGACCGTGCGCATGAAGCCGATGCGCGGCGCGCCCGACGACGCGCAGGTGATCGTGCGCAGCGAGGTGCTGCAGCCGAGGGCTGATCCGATCCAGCTCGACTACCGGCTCGAGAAGTCGGGCGACACCTGGAAGATCTACGACGTGAACGTGCTGGGCGTCTGGCTGATCGAGACCTATCGCAACCAGTTCGCCCAGGAGGTGAGCGCGGGCGGCATCGACGGCCTGATCAAGTCGCTTTCCGAGAAGAACCAGTCTTTCGGTTCGTCGAGCAAGAGCTGAACCGCATGGTTTCCGCAACGCTCGTGAAGCCTGTCGTATTGCCCGCGCCCGCCCGCGTGGCCTTCGACAACGCGCCGGAGGTTCTCGAGGCGCTGTGGCGCTCGCTGGGGACCGAACCGGTGGAACTCGACCTCGGCCCTTGTGTCGAGTTCGACTCGTCGCTGGTCGGCGTGATGCTCGAACTGTTGCGGCGTGCCGCCGCCCGCGGACAGACACTCCGGTTCGGCAACCCGGGCGCGAACCTGCGCAAGCTGGCCAAGCTGTACGGCGCGGAAGAGATCCTCCTTGGCAATCGCGATTGATATCGAGGGCGTCGCCAAGCGCTACGGCCGCTTCGAGGCTCTGCGCGGCATCACGCTACAGGTGCAGGAAGGCGAGTTCTTCGGCCTGCTGGGACCCAACGGTGCCGGCAAGACGACGCTGATCTCGATCATCGCCGGGCTGTCGCGCGCCACGGCGGGCAAGGTCTCGGTGATGGGGCACGACGTCGTCGACGCGTTCCGGCCCGCGCGCCGTGCGCTCGGAGTTGTGCCGCAGGAACTCGTTTTCGACCCGTTCTTCACGGTGCGAGAAACGCTGCGCCTCACCTCCGGCTACTACGGCATCAGACACAACGACGACTGGATCGACGAGATACTCGACAACCTCGATCTCCGGACCAAGGCCGACGCTAACATGCGTACGCTGTCGGGCGGGATGAAGCGCCGCGTGCTGGTGGCGCAGGCGCTCGTGCACCGCCCGCCGGTGATTGTGCTCGACGAACCCACGGCCGGCGTCGACGTGCAACTGCGCCAGACGCTCTGGGGCTTCATCCGCCGCCTGAACCGGGACGGCCACACGATCGTGCTGACCACTCATTACCTGGAGGAAGCCCAGGAGCTGTGCGGCCGGATCGCGATGCTCAAGCAGGGCCAGGTGGTGGCGCTGGATCGCACCTCCGCGCTGCTGCGCCAGTTGGCCGGGGGCAGGCTGCTGGTGCGGCTCGCCTCGGGCGTGCTTCCCGACGCGCTGGCGCCGATCGCCTCGGCCGACGAGGCCTCGCCGGGAAGGATCGTACTGCGCATCGACAGCTACGAGGAGGTCGAGCCCATTCTGGCGAAGCTGCGCGAGGCCGGTTGCGTCATCGAGGAAATGGAGTTGCTGCACACCGACCTGGAGGACGTGTTCGTTCGCATCATGCGGGACGCGCACTGATCGAGACGCCGCATGTACGGATTCAAGACACTGCTGTACAAGGAGCTGCTGCGATTCTTCAAGATAAGCGTGCAGACCATCGGCGCTCCGGTGCTGACGTCGCTGCTCTACCTGCTGATCTTCTCGCACGCGCTCGAGGGCCGGGTCCGTGTCTTCGGCGAGGTTCCGTACACCTCGTTCCTGATCCCGGGTTTGGTGATGATGGCCGTGCTGCAGAACGCCTTCGCCAACAGCTCGTCGTCGCTGACCCAGAGCAAGATCACCGGCAACATCGTCTTCGTTCTCCTGCCCCCGCTGTCGCACTGGGAGCTGTTCGGCGCTTACGTGCTCGGCTCCATCGTGCGCGGGCTGGTGGTCGGCGGGGGAGTGTTCGCGGTAACCGCCTGGTTCGCGCACCTGAGCTTCGCCCACCCGGTCTGGATCCTGGTTTTCGCGCTGCTCGGCAGCGCGATTCTCGGTACAATGGGAGTCCTCGCCGGGATCTGGGCCGAGAAGTTCGACCAGATCGCCGCCTTCCAGAATTTCCTGATCATGCCGGCCACATTCCTGTCCGGCGTTTTTTATTCGGTGCACTCGCTTCCGCCGTTTTGGCAGGCGGTGTCGCACGGGAACCCGTTCTTCTATATGGTCGACGGATTTCGCTACGGCTTCTTCGGTGTCTCGGACGTGGAGCCGCTGACGAGTCTCACGGTCGCGCTGGGCACGCTGCTGATCGTTTCCGGCCTGACGCTGAGCCTGCTGCGCAGCGGCTACAAACTGCGACACTGACCCGCGCGCGCGCCTTCGGCCCGCCGAATCCTGCGCGTTTCGGCCCGTTGGCGAGCGCACCCTCAACCGACATCAACGCCACTTCCTGACATCCATCATGGTGACTCCCGACGACGTCAAACGCTATATCGCCGCAGGCCTCGAGTGCGAGGCACTCGAGGTCACCGGTGACGGGCAGCATTTCGAGGCGAAGATCGTCTCGCGGCTGTTCGAGGGCAAGCGCCTGGTGCAGCGGCACCAACTGGTCTATCGCGCGCTCGGCGACCGGATGCGCGAGGAGATACACGCGCTGTCGATGCGCACCCTGACCCCCGAAGAGGCGCAGGCGGGAAGCGAGGGCTGATGGACAAGCTGCGCATCGAGGGCGGCCGCCCGCTGAAGGGCAGCATTCCGATCTCCGGCGCGAAGAACGCCGCACTGCCGATCCTCGCGGCGAGCCTGCTGGCCGAGAAGCCGCTGCTCGTGTCCAACGTTCCGCATCTGCAGGACGTCTCGACGATGTTGCGGCTGCTGCAGCGCATGGGAGTGCGCAGCGAGCGGGAAGGGGACCTGGTGTCGCTGGACGCCTCGGCGGTGGACTCTCCCGAGGCACCCTACGAGCTGGTGCGCACGATGCGTGCTTCGATCCTTGTGCTGGGTCCGCTGCTGGCCCGCTTCGGGCAGGCTCGCGTCTCGCTGCCCGGTGGCTGCGCGATCGGCCAGCGCCCGGTAGACCAGCACATCAAGGGCTTGCAGGCGATGGGTGCCAGCATCGACATCGAGCACGGCTACGTCGTCGCCAGGGCCGATCGCCTGCGGGGTGCGCGCATCGTCACCGACATGGTCACCGTGACCGGGACCGAAAACCTGATGATGGCTGCCACGCTCGCCGACGGAGAAACGGTCATCGAAAACTCGGCGCGCGAGCCCGAGGTGGTCGATCTCGCCCATGCGCTCGTCGCGATGGGGGCGCGCATCGACGGCGCGGGCACCGACCGTGTCGTCGTACAGGGCGTGCGGAGCATGCATGGCGCGAGCCATCGCGTGATGCCCGACCGCATCGAGGCGGGCACCTTCCTTTGCGCGGCGGCCGCCACCGGCGGCGAGATCCGTCTGACGGGCGCGGCACCGGCGACGATGGATGCGACGCTGGACAAGCTGCGCGAGGCAGGAGCCCGGATCGAGACCGGCGCCGACTGGATCTCGCTGTCGATGGACGGGCGACCCGCGGCGGTGAACCTTCGCACCGCACCCTATCCGGGTTTCGCCACCGACATGCAGGCACAGATGATGGCGCTGAACGCGGTGGCGCAGGGCGCCGGCGTGATCACCGAAACCATCTTCGAGAACCGCTTCATGCACGTCCTCGAACTGCAGCGGCTGGGCGCGGACATCGCGATCGAAGGCAACACCGCGATCGTCCGCGGTGTCGAAAGGCTCTCGGGCGCCACGGTCATGGCCACCGACCTGCGGGCATCCGCGGGCCTGGTGATCGCCGGGCTGGTCGCGGACGGCGAGACGGTCATCGACCGTATCTATCACCTCGATCGCGGCTACGATGGGATGGAAGCGAAGCTGGCCAGCGTCGGCGCGCGCATCGAGCGGATTTCGTGAGCGGACAATGGACGGCAACGACATGATCACCCTGGCCCTGTCCAAGGGCCGGATCTTCGACGACACGATGCCGCTGCTGGCGGCCGCGGGCATCCCGGTCGATCCGGCGATCGCCGAATCGCGCAAGCTGATCCTGCCCACCGGCGATCCGCTGCTGCGGATGGTGGTGGTGCGCGCGAGCGACGTGCCCACCTACGTGCAGTACGGCGCGGCCGACCTGGGCGTCGCCGGCAAGGACGTTCTCCTCGAGCACGGCGGCGAGGGGCTGTACCAGCCGGTCGACCTGCGCATCGGGCGCTGCCGGATGTGCGTGGCGACTGCGGCGGACTTCGACTACGCGTCGGCGGTGCGAAGGGGTGCGCGGCTGCGGGTGGCGACCAAGTACGTCGAGACGGCACGCCGCCATTTCGCAGACAAGGGAGTGCACGTCGACCTGATCAAGCTGTACGGTTCGATGGAGCTCGCGCCGCTGGTCGGACTCGCCGATGCGATCGTCGATCTGGTGAGCACCGGCAGCACGCTGCGTGCAAACAATCTCGTCGAGGTCGAGGAGGTCATGCAGATCTCTTCGCGCCTGATCGTCAACCAGGCGTCGCTGAAGACGAAGGCGACGCGGATCAAGCAGCTGCTGGCCGCGATCACCGCGGCGGTGCCCGGGGATTGAGACGATGGCGGACCCGCGACTGATCAACGAGCTCGATTCCGGCGCGCCGGACTTCCGGGCGAGGCTCGCGGCGCTGCTGGCCTACGAACCGGGCCAGGACGCGGCGATCGAGCGGACGGTGGCCGACATCCTGCGCGACCTGCGCGCGCGTGGAGACGAAGCGCTTCTCGAGTACACGCGCCGCTTCGACCGTGTCCAGGTCGCGTCGGCGGCCGCGCTCGAACTTGGCCATGACGAACTCGACGCCGCGCTGGACGCGCTCGCGCCACCCGAGCGGGACGCGCTGCGGGCTGCCGCGGAGCGCGTGCGCCGTTATCACGAGCATCAGCTCGCGAAGTCGTGGTCCTACACCGAACCCGACGGCACGCGGCTGGGCCAGCGGATCACGCCGCTCGACCGGGCGGGCATGTACGTTCCGGGCGGCAAGGCCGCCTACCCGTCGTCGGTGCTGATGAATGCGATCCCGGCCAAGGTGGCCGGCGTGCCGGAACTCGTGATGGTGGTGCCGACGCCCGACGGCGTGCGCAACCCGATGGTGCTCGCGGCGGCTGCGATCGCCGGCGTGGACAGGGTCTTCACCATCGGGGGCGCACAGGCGATCGGTGCGCTCGCCTACGGAACCGCGACGGTACCGGCGGTCGACAAGATCGTCGGGCCGGGCAATGCCTACGTCGCAGAGGCCAAGCGGCGGGTCTTCGGCACCGTCGGGATCGACATGATCGCCGGCCCGAGCGAGATCCTGGTGCTCGCCGACGGAACCACCGATCCCGACTGGGTCGCGATGGACCTGTTCTCGCAGGCCGAGCACGACGAGATGGCGCAGTCGATCCTGCTCTGCCCCGACGCGGCGTACATCGGCAGGGTTCGTGAGGCGATCACCCGGCTGCTGCCGCAGATGGCGAGGCAGCGGGTGATCCGCGCCTCGCTCGCGGCGCGCGGCGCGCTCGTGCGGGTTCGCGACATGGACGAGGCCTGTGAGCTGGCCAGCGAGATCGCGCCCGAGCACCTGGAAATCGCCGCGCAGGACGCGTCCCGCTGGGCCGAGAGCATCCGCCATGCGGGCGCGATGTTCCTCGGCCCGTGGTCGTCGGAGGCGCTGGGTGACTACTGTGCCGGGCCGAACCACGTGCTGCCGACGATGCGCACCGCGCGCTTTTCCTCGCCGCTGGGCGTCTACGACTTCCAGAAGCGCTCGAGCGTCATCGAGATCTCGCGCGCCGGGGCCCAGACGCTGGGTCGCGTCGCCTCGACGCTCGCGCGCGGCGAGGGGCTCGATGCGCACGCGCGCAGTGCCGAGATGAGAATCGAGCGATGAGCGCGGCCGACGCGTCGCAGCGGCTGCGCCAGCGTCTGGAGCGCGTGGTGCGCGCCGACGTTCGCGCGATGTCGGGTTACCACGTGCCCGACTCCGCCGGGCTGGTCAAGCTCGACGCGATGGAGAACCCTTATCTGCTGCCCGAGTCCCTGCGCGAGCAACTCGGCCGCAGGCTCGCCGCCGTCGCGCTGAACCGCTATCCGGTGCCCGGGTACGCAGGGCTGAAGTCGGCGATCCGGGAGCGCCTGGGCGTCCCGGCGGGATTCGACGTGGTGCTGGGCAACGGTTCGGACGAACTGATCACCATGCTTTCGGTGGCTACCGCGACCGCCGGCGCCTGCGTGCTGGCGCCGGTGCCGTCGTTCGTCATGTACGAGATGTCGGCGCGTTTCGCGGGCAGCCGCTTTGTCGGCGTCGCGCTCGCGCCCGACTTCGGGCTGGACCTGCCGGCCATGCTGGCGGCGATCGAGCGTCACGATCCCGCGGTCGTCTATCTCGCCTATCCCAACAACCCGACGGGCAACCTCTTCGACGACGTGGCGATCGAGGCTGTCGTGCGGGCGGCGCCCGGCGTCGTCGTGCTCGACGAGGCCTATCACCCGTTCGCCCGCCGTTCCTGGATGCACCGGCTCCCCGAGTTCGAGAATCTGATCGTCATGCGCACTGTCTCCAAGCTGGGACTCGCGGGCATCCGGCTCGGCTATGCGGCGGCGGCCGGGCCCTGGCTCGACGAGCTCGAAAAGGTCCGCCCGCCCTACAACGTCAGCGTGCTGGACGAGGCTGCCGCGGCGTTCGCGCTCGAGCACCTCGAGGTGTTCGACGCGCAGGCGCAGACCATTCGCGCGGACCGTGAGACGCTCGCGGCCCGGCTGTCCGCCCTGCCCGGAGTCGAGGTCTTCCCGTCGCAGGCCAATTTCGTGCTCGTGCGGGTGGCCGACGCGCCGGCCGTCTGGAAGGGCCTGCTGGAGCGCGGCGTCCTGGTGAAGGACGTCGGTAGAATGCACGGCTTGCTGGCCGGATGCCTGCGCCTGACGGTGGGCACTGCCGCGGAGTGCGATCGGCTCGTGGCAGCGCTCGGGCAGGTGCTCGCGTCCCGGTCCTGAGGCCATCGCATCGAGGAGCGCCAACATGACGAGTCGCAGCGCCGAAGTGATCCGCAATACCGCGGAGACGCAGATCCGGGTCCGAGTCGACCTCGACGGTACCGGCAAGTCCGCGCTCGACTCGGGCGTACCGTTCCTCGACCACATGCTCGACCAGATCGCGCGGCACGGCCTGATCGATCTCGAGATCGAGGCCAAGGGTGACCTGCATATCGACGCGCATCACACGGTAGAGGACATCGGCATCACGCTGGGCCAGGCGACTGCCCGCGCGCTGGGCGACAAGAAGGGCATCCGCCGCTACGGGCATGCCTATGTGCCCCTGGACGAGGCGCTGTCGCGGGTGGTGCTCGACCTGTCCGGGCGCCCGGGGCTGGACTGGCACGTGCAGTTCACCCGAGCCATGGTCGGACAGTTCGACGTCGACCTCGCACGCGAGTTCTTCCAGGGCTTCGTGAACCACGCGCTGGTGACGCTGCACGTCGACAACCTGCGCGGGGACAACGCCCACCATCAGTGCGAGACGGTCTTCAAGGCGTTTGCGCGGGCGCTGCGCATGGCGGTGGAGCCCGACGAACGGCTCGGAGGCCGCATTCCATCGACCAAGGGGACGCTGTAGTGCGCCTGGGCGAGCGATCCGGTCGCGGCGCCCACTGCCGTGCCGTCCGCCTGAACCGGACCGGGCGGACCCGGTGAGTACGATAGCGGTCGTCGATTACGGGATGGGCAACCTTCGGTCGGTCGCCAAGGCCCTAGAGCACGTCGCGCCAAGGGTACGGGTGATCGTCACCGGGGTGGCAGCCGAGATCGACGCGGCGGACCGTGTCGTGTTCCCCGGTCAGGGGGCGATGCCCGATTGCATGCGCTACCTCGACGAATCCGGCCTTCGGGAGGCCGTGCTGCGCGCATCGCGGGACAAGCCCCTGTTCGGCGTCTGCGTGGGGGAGCAGATGCTCTTCGACTGGAGCGCGGAGGGCGACACACCGGGCCTTGGCGTACTGCCGGGCAAGGTGCTGCGCTTTCCCGACGAGGCGATGCGGCGCCCGGACGGTTCCCGTCTGAAAGTCCCGCACATGGGCTGGAACCGCGTTCGGCAGGCGCGCGCGCACCCGATCTGGCGAGGCGTCCCGGACGGCGCCTACTTCTATTTCGTCCACAGCTTCTTCGCGGCACCCGCAGACGACGCGCTGACCGTGGGCACGACCGACTACGGCCTCGCCTTTACCTGTGCAGTCGCGCGGGATAATATCTTCGCGACCCAGTTTCATCCGGAAAAGAGCGCCGCCAACGGCCTTCGGCTCTACGAGAATTTCGTCCACTGGAAACCCTAGCGCCGCGCATTTGTGCGTTCCGCCGTGCGGCGCTCCCTCTCCCCCCACAGTCCCGATACCCCAGAAATGCTGCTGATTCCCGCGATCGACCTCAAGGACGGGCGTTGCGTCCGGCTTCGACAAGGCGACATGAGCGACGAAACCGTCTTCTCCGAGGACCCGGCCCAGATCGCCCGAATGTGGGCCGAGCAGGGCGCCAGGCGGCTGCACATCGTCGACCTGAACGGCGCGGTGGCCGGCCGCCCGAAGAACGAGCCTGCGATCCGGGCGATCGTCGACGCGGTGGGTTCCAGGATCCCGGTGCAGCTCGGTGGCGGCATACGCGACCTCGATACGATCGAGCGATACCTGGACGACGGCATCAGCTACGTGATCATCGGCACCGCGGCGGTGAAGAGCCCGGGCTTTCTGCACGACGCCTGCGGCGCGTTCCCCGGTCACATCATCGTCGGACTCGACGCGAAGGACGGCAAGGTGGCCACCGACGGCTGGAGCAAGCTGACCGGCCACGATGTGCTGGACCTGGCCAGGAAATTCGAGGGCTACGGGGTCGAGGCGGTCGTATACACGGACATCGGCCGCGACGGCATGCTCACCGGGGTCAACATCGAAGCCACGGTGAGGCTCGCGCGCGGGTTGAAGATCCCGGTGATCGCCTCCGGCGGCTTCGCCAGCCTCGACGACGTGGAGAAGCTGTGCGCGGTCGAGAGCGAGGGTATCGAGGCCGCGATCCTAGGTCGCGCGCTCTACGAGGGCAAGCTCGACTTCCGTGCCGCACAGGACCGCGCCGACGAGCTCAACGGACCCGGCTGACGCGCGTGCTCACCAAGCGAATCATTCCCTGCCTCGACGTCACCGCCGGCCGGGTGGTCAAGGGCGTGAACTTCGTGGAGTTGCGCGACGCCGGTGACCCGGTGGAGATTTCGCGCCGCTACGACGAGCAGGGCGCCGATGAGCTCACCTTCCTCGACATCACCGCGTCGAGCGACGAGCGCGACATCATCCTGCACGTGATCGAGTCGGTCGCCGAACAGGTGTTCATCCCGCTGACCGTCGGCGGCGGCGTGCGCAGTGTCGCCGACGTGCGCAGGCTGCTCAACGCGGGCGCCGACAAGATCTCGATCAACACCGCAGGAGTGCAGAATCCGCAGCTCATCGCCGACGCGAGCGGGCGCTACGGCGCGCAGTGCATCGTCGTCGCGATCGACGCGAAGGCCCGCGCGCAGGGTGGATGGGAGGTGTTCACCCACGGCGGACGCCGGCCGACCGGTCGCGACGCCGTCGAGTGGGCCTGCGAGGTCGAGCGCCTGGGCGCCGGCGAGATCCTGCTGACCAGCATGGATCGCGACGGC
>JAHEDO010000339.1:0-1033 GCA_024641185.1 Burkholderiaceae bacterium
TGCCGCTGCTCGTGGTGGCCGCGCACTTGTTCTTCCTGACCGGCGTCGTGGTGTTCGCGCACCATCCCGCAATGTTCATGGGCCTGTTCCTGTTCTTCCTCGGCTTCACCACCGCGTACCAGCGCTACCAGAGCCCGCTCATCCTGCGCGAGGGACTGCTCGTGGCCTTCTTCCTCGCCGGGCTGGTCACGCTGGGCGGGATGCAGGGCTGGTGGCTGGAAGCGGTGCTGCTCAAGCTCAATCCAACGGCGCTCTACTACGGCGCGACCGCACTCACCGCGGTCACGGACAACGCGGCGCTCACCTACCTCGGGTCGCTGGTCGAAGGGGTCTCGGACCAATTCAAGTACGCGCTGGTGGCGGGCGCGGTCAGCGGCGGCGGGCTCACCGTGATCGCCAATGCGCCGAATCCGGCGGGCTTTTCGATTCTCAAGCCGCAGTTCCGCGACGAATCGATCAGTCCGATCGGCTTGCTGCTCGCGGCGGCGCTGCCCACGGTGGTTGCGATCGTCGCGTTCCAGGTCGGCGCGCCCTGAGCGGCGCGCGCTGCCTCACTCGCAACAGGCGCGAATCTCGACCGGAATCGGCACCGCCGAGGAGTGCACCCCGATGTCGTCGCCATAGGGCGCCGGGCGCGTGAACGTGGCTTTCCATGCGGTGAGCCGGCTCTCGCGTTAACCTTCGCGTTCACCTATCGGATTGGCAAGGCAACGAAAGACCATGGAACACCTGTTACCCAGGGAAACGGCCGACTTCCTGCACAAGGAGCCCGACGCGCTGTTCGTCGACTGCCGCTCCGACTCCGAGTTCTTCTTCGTCGGCCACGCGGTAGGCTCGGTGCACGTTGCCTGGTACGACGGGCCCGACTGGGAGCTGAACCCGCATTTCGTGGGCGAGGTTCGCAGGCTCGCCGGCCACTCCACGCAGCGCCCCGTGATCCTGATCTGCCGCAGCGGCAAGCGTTCGGTCGAGGCGGGAGAGGCCCTCGAGGCAGCGGGGTTCAAGCGTGTGTACAACGTGCTGCACGGCTTCG
>JAHEDO010000339.1:1043-2391 GCA_024641185.1 Burkholderiaceae bacterium
GAGGGCGATCTGGACGAGAACCACCATCGCGGCAGCCGCAACGGCTGGCGCTTCGAAGGGCTGCCCTGGGAGCAGATGTAGCGGGGCAACGCCGGCACGGGCAGCGCCCCCGCTGCCTTGCAGGCGCGACCGAACGGCCGGGCGCGCGGCGACCGGCGCCGGGGCCAGCGCAGGCTCAGTGCAGCGTGAGCGGCTGGTGCATCAACCCACCGAAACCGCTGAGAAACGCGTCCACCTCGTCGGTGCTCGGCTCGCTCGCGATCAGTTCCGACACGTTCTCGCGAAACCGCAGCGCGAGCGATCCGTTGAGGTAGATCTCGCGGCGCGAGGTCTTGTCCATGATCTCGAAGCCCGCATGCTGGCCCTCCGAGTCGGCGAACTCGACGACGCAGTAGTTGGGGCTGTTGTAAATCATCTGCATGACAGGCCTCGTACCTCGATGGTCATGACTTGGTGTCGGCCGCGCGGAACGCAAGCCGCGACCCTTCCGACCGCCGGGGTATGGCGGCCGATGGGCGCGCCGAAGTCTGGCGTCGAACTCAGGCGCCGAGCGAAGCGCTGCGGGTGCGAGGCGAGGCGGCCGCCGAAGCTGCCGCGGCGCTCGGTTCAGCGTCGATGGCGGCGCCGACCAGACGCGCAACGACGCCGAGCTCGGCCGGCGCGCCGAGCGAGCTCTGCAGTCGCGAGTCGCCGCGCCACGCACTGAGTTCCCACGACTCGACGCCGGTGCGCGCGTCGCGGGTCCATGCATACCAGTGCCGCGCGGTGCGAAAGACCGCGCGCGCCTCGATCCGCGGCAGCTGCCGGCAGACCTCGACGAGCGCGGCGCGCAGCGCGCGACGCTCGAAACGCCGCCCCACGCACCACTGCAGCCAGCCAACCGGCGTGGGCCCGGCGTGATGCCAGGCGCGCACGCCCTCGGTGTCCACGGCCACCTCCACGAAACCGGCGGGCGCACCCCGGGCTGCGCCGATTGCCGCGCGCACTTCTGCCCATCGAGCGGCACTGGCCGCGAGCACGGTGCGCTCGCCGACCGGCGCCTGCGCGAGCAGCCGCTGGAACTCGCCGGGCCTGCGGCCCTCGTCGGCACCGGAGAACACGACCAGATCAGCTGCGCCGGACAATTGCGCCGCGTGCCGCGCCGTCGGGTGCGCGCGATCGAACCAGGCCGGCGCCTGGCTGCCCTCGACTGCGGCCACCACGCCCTCGACGTCGATCGCGGCTCCCAGCGCACCGCCGCGCAGCCCGTCGATCACCACGCCGGGCGCGGCGGCGTCACCGAGTTCGACCAGCACGCGGTCGCCCCGCGCCTCGCGCAGCAGCCGCGCGAGCGCCGCGCGCAACGCCA
>JAHEDO010000340.1 GCA_024641185.1 Burkholderiaceae bacterium
GCGGTTGCGCCGCCAGCCCCGGCGCGTCCGACCCCGGCGCTGTTTGCCGCGTTGCCCGCGCCCTCGGCGGCGGCGAGCGTCCCGTCCTCGCCGATGCGCGCCACCTCGCAGTGCGCGTGCAGCACGACCCCGGCCTTGCGCGCCTGCTCGAGCGCCCATCGACCCAGCGCGGCGTCGTCCATCTGCCCGTCCCAGAACGCGTACGCGCCGCGCAGTCCTTCGGCGCGCAGGCCCGGAACGCGCGCGAGCACCTCGGCGCGATCCACCCAGCGGTGCCGGTGCAGCCCGCGCTTGCCGGCGAGCAGGTCGTACATCACGAGGCCCGCCTTTACCATCCACGCCGGCCGGCCACGCCCGCGCACCACCGGCAGCAGCAGCTCGATCGGGTGCGCGAGGTGCGGCGCCTGCGCGATCCACCACGCGCGTTCGGCGAGCCCTTCGCGAACGAAGGCCAGGTGCCCGGTCTCGAGGTAGCGCAGCCCGCCGTGCAGCAGCTTGGTCGACGCCGACGAGGTGGCGGCGATCGGATCGCCACGCTCGAACAGCTCCACCGCGTGCCCGCGCCGAGCGAGCGCCCACGCGGTCATCACTCCGTTAATGCCGGCGCCGACGACGGCCACGTTCATGCGAATTTCCCCACGGGCGCGAGCTTAGCGCATCGTGCGTCTAGAACGGCAGCTTCGCCCCCGGCTTGACCGCCAGCACGGCATCGCGAAACGCGCTTTGGATTCGCGCCAGCGCCTCGGGCGTGTCGGCCTCGAAGCGCAGCACCACCACCGGCGTCGTGTTCGACGGGCGCGCAAGCCCGAAGCCGTCCGGGTATTCGACGCGAACGCCGTCGATCGTGATGATCTCGCTCGCGCCCGGGAACTTCGCGTTCTTCTTCAGCGCGTCTACGAGCGTGTAGTTCTCGCCCTCGGCCGTGTGCAGGTGCAACTCGGGCGTGGTGGGCGAATCGGGCAAGGCCTCGAGCACGGCGCCCGGGTCGTCGTGGCGCGAGAGGATCTCGAGCAGGCGAGCCGCCGCGTAGAGCGCATCGTCGAAACCGTACCAGCGCTCCTTGAAGAAGATGTGCCCGCTCATCTCGCCGGCGAGCGGCGCACCGGTTTCCTTCAACTTGGCCTTCACCAGCGAGTGCCCGGTGCGCCACATCAGCGGCACGCCGCCGTGGGTGCGCACCCAGGTGGCGACGTTGCGCGAGCATTTCACGTCGTAGATGATCTGCGCGCCAGGGTTGCGCGCGAGCACGTCGGCCGCGAGCAGCATGAGCTGGCGATCGGGAAAGATGATCGCGCCGCTCTTGGTGACCACGCCCACGCGGTCGCCGTCGCCGTCGAAGGCCAGGCCGATCTCGGCGTCGGTCTCGCGCAGCGCGCGTTGCAGGTCGACGAGGTTTTCTGGGTGCGCGGGGTCGGGGTGGTGGTTCGGGAAGTTGCCGTCCACCTCGCAAAACAGCTCGGTGACGTCGCAGCCGAGGGCGCGAAACAGCGCCGGCGCGTAGGCGCCCGCGACGCCGTTGCCGCAGTCGATCGCAACGTGCATGCGGCGCTCGAGTGCGATGTCGCCGACGATGCGCTGCAGGTACTTCGCGCGCAGGTCGAGCTCGCGATACGCGCCGCGCTGCGCCTGGGCCACGGGCGCGAGCGTGCCCGAGGCGATCTCGGCGGCGAGCGACTGGATCGAATCGCCGTAGATGGCCTCGCCCGCGATCATCATCTTCAGGCCGTTGTATTGCGGCGGGTTGTGGCTGCCGGTAACGGCAACGCCGGTGCCGGTGCCCAGCTCGTAGGTGCCGTAGTAGACGATCGGCGTGGTGACGACGCCGACGTCGATCACGCTCACACCGGCGTCGCGGAATCCTTCGGAAAGCGCCGCTACGAGCTTCGGGCCCGAGAGCCTGCCGTCTCGGCCCACGACCGCTTCGGCGATGCCCTTCGCGCGCGCGCGCGCGCCGAGTGCGAGGCCGATTGCACGCACGGCCTCTTCGGTGAGCGTGTCGTCGACCACGCCGCGGATGTCGTAGGCCTTGAAGATGGAGGGTGAGATGTTCATTGGCGCAGGATATCGTGAACCGCTGGCGCAGTGAGTGACGGGCTCAGCGCTTTGCCCGACGGCTGAGTTCGGTGCTCCACTGCGCCCACGCCGGATCGCTGGCCGGGAGAAGCGAGAGAAGACGCGCCTGGGTCTTGAGCACGGACCCGACCGTGTCGACGACCTCGCGTTCGCGCTGCGAAAGCAGCAGGTCAACCGCGCCGAGATCGGCCCAGGTTCGCACGCCGGCCCTGATGCCGAGCTCGGTTGCAAGACGCCGCTCGTGCGCCGCCTTCACCATTTCCTGCGCTGCAT
>JAHEDO010000341.1 GCA_024641185.1 Burkholderiaceae bacterium
CCCCACCACGGCCTCGAGCACGTTGCCGCGCCCGAGCACGAGTGTGGGCGACATCGAACTGCGCGGCCGCTTGCCGGGCGCGACGCGATTGGCGATCGGCCGCCCGGCGGCGTCGGCGGGCGCGAACGAGAAGTCGGTGAGCTGGTTGTTGAGCAGAAAGCCGCGCACCATCTGCAGGCTGCCGAACCCCTGCTCGATCGAAGTCGTCATCGAGACGGCATTGCCCTCGCGGTCGACGATCGAGAGGTGCGTGGTGGCGGGCAGCGCCGGCGACGTATCGTCGCCGCGCGCCTGCGCGCCGGCGGGCACGCCCGCGGCAGGCACGCCCATCGTGCGGTCCATTCGGATCGCGCGCGCACGCGTGCCGAGGTAGCCCGCGTCGAGTAGCCCAGTCACCGGCACCGCGACGAAGTCGGCGTCGGCGAGGTAGCGCGCGCGATCGGCGTAGGCCAGGCGATAGGCCTCGCTCACGAGGTGCACCGCGTCGATGGAGTCGGGCGCGAGCGCGGCGACGTTGAAACGCTCGAGGATGCCCAGCGTCTGCAGCACCGTCACCGCACCCGAGCTCGGCGGTCCCATTCCGCAGACGCGAAACGCGCGATAAGGCGCGCACACCGGCGCGCGTGTCTTGGCCTGGTACGAGGAAAGGTCTTCGACCGAGAGTCGCCCCGGGTTGCCGGGATGCGAGCGCACCTTGTCGACGACCGCCTGCGCGATCTCGCCGCGATAAAACGCGTCGGCGCCGCCCGTCGCGATCAGGCGCAGCGTGTGCGCGAGTTCGGGGTTGCGCAGCAGCGTCCCGCTCGCCTTCGGCGCGCCGTCGGGCGTGAGGAAGTACGCGGCCACGGCGCCGCCCTGCGCGCGCATGCGTGGCGCCGCGCCGGCGATCTGGGTCGCGAGCCGCGGCGAGATCGCGAAGCCTTTCTCGGCGAGCGCGGTCGCGGGTTCGAACAGTTCGGCCCAGCGCAGTCGGCCGTGCGCGCGGTGCGCTGCCTCGAGCATGCGCAGCAGCCCCGGCGTGCCCACCGAGAGCCCGCCGTCGACCGCCGCCCGAAACGGCATCGGACGCCCGTCGCGCGCGACGAACAGGTCCTGGGTGGCCTGTGCGGGCGCGGTCTCGCGGCCGTCGTAGGAGAGCACCGTGCGCGTCGCGCCGCTGTAGTGCAGCATGAATCCGCCGCCCCCGATGCCCGAGGACTGCGGTTCGACCACGTTGAGCACCAGCTGCGCGGCGATCGCCGCGTCCACCGCCGTTCCGCCGCGCGCGAGCACTGCCACGCCCGCGTCGACCGCGAGCGGGTGCGCCGCCGCGACCATGTCGAGATCGGCGTGGGCGATCTTCTTCGCGGTGAACCCGGAGGGAAGTTCCGGGGGCAGGAAGCTCGTCGCATCGTGGCCCGAACGCGGTGCCGCGCAGCCCGCGAGCAGCGCGGCCGCCACGACGACACGCGTCAGACCGAATACCTTGCTCCAATCCAAAGTCATTGCCTCTCTCCCCAATGTCAGCGGCGTTCGAATCGCAGCAGCCGCAAGCCGCCCGCCGCCGTCGCGGTCGTGATGACGGCCACCGTCAGCGCGAGCGGGACCGTGGTGCCGTCGTGGCTGGCGCCTATCCACCAGCCCGTGACCGCCGCGGCGATGAACATCGCGAATCCGAGCAGCGCCGCCGCCGCGCCGGCATTGCGCGGGAACCCGGAGATCGCGCCGATCATTGCGCTCGGTTGCACCAGACCGTGGCCGATCAGCACGAAGAACATCGGCACGACCACCGCGGCAACGTTCGAGACGCCCGCGAGCGCGAGTCCTGCCATGGTCCAGCCCGCGAGCACCGAGACCGCGCCCCCGGCCGCCGCGGTGCCGGCAATCCCGAGGCGCGGCTGGAAACGGCGCGTGAGCAGCGTGCCGGTCATGAACCCCAGCGTGACGCTGCCGAACACGATGCCGTAAAGCGCCGGTGGCATCGTTAGCACCTGGATCAGCAGGAACGACGAACCCGAAATGAACGAGAACAGCGACATGTAGCTGGTGGTGCCCACCAGCGCGTAGGCGCGAAAACCCGGATTGCGCGCGATCGCCACGTAGTTTGCCGCGAGTTCGCGCGGCCGCGTGGCCCTCGGGTTGCGGTGCGCGTTGGTCTCGTCGAGTACGCGCACTGCGGTCACGAGCACGACGGCACCGATCGTGGCGAGCAGTCCGAAGGTCGCGCGCCAGCCCATCAGCGCCTGCACCGCGCCGCCGGCCATCGGGCCAACCAGCGTGATCACGCCCATCCAGCCCATCACGCGGGCGAGCACCCGGGTGCCGGCCTCCGGCGCGTAGAGGTCGCGAATGATCGCGCGCGCGCAG
>JAHEDO010000342.1 GCA_024641185.1 Burkholderiaceae bacterium
CGAAATCCACCTGCGCCGCCCACTTTTGCTGGACGATTCGCGACACGGCGTAGCCACGCCGGGCAAGCTCGATCGCGGGCGCGAACACCTGCTCGAGGGGCAACTTTCCGAAGCGCTCGTGCAGGGCCATCCAGCCTCCGACCACACCGGGCACGGTCGCTGCGTCCCAGCCGCGCTGCGGGATCTTGCCTCCGTGCTTGCGCGCGAAGTAGTCCACGTCCCAGGCCGCGGGCGACATTCCCGAGGCGTTCAGCCCGTGCAGCGTGTTGCCGTCCCAGACCTGCGCGAAGGCGTCGCCGCCGATGCTGCACGACATCGGTTCCACAACGGTGATCGCGGCGGCGGCGGCCACGGCGGCATCGACCGCGTTGCCACCGGCCCACAGCATGCGCAGCCCGGCCTGTGCGGCCAGCGGCTGCGAGGTGGAGACGATGTTTCGAGCGAAGACGGGCGAGCGTACGGTGGGGTAACTGGCCTTCCAGTCGAAGGGGAAGTGTTCCATGGTCTTGAGTCCGTTGGGAGGGGTGTGTTGCCGCAGTTTGCGCGCGATTCAGCAGCCTAACTGGTTGGCGAGGTGATCGAAGCCGGTGGCGTGAATGTCGAAGGCGGGGTCGCGTGAAACGTCGTTCACCACATCAGAACCGAATTCGGTCGGACGTTCAACGAAGGCAGTGGCCAGGCCGCAGGCTTTGGCGGCGTGCAGGTCGCTCTTGTGTGCCGCCACCAGCATCACCTGCGAGGGGGCCACGTCGAACACGTCAGCCACGCCCAGGTAGGTCTCGGGGTCCGGCTTGTAGTGGCGAAACACCTCGGCCGAGAGGATCAGGTCCCACGGCAGCCGCGCGCGTCGGGCCATGTTCGCGAGCAGGCCCAGATTACCGTTGGAGAGCGTGCAAAGCCGGTACTTGACCTTCAGCCGTTCGAGGCCCGCGACCGCCTCGGGCCAGGGGTCGAGTCGATGCCAGGCAAGGTTGAGCTGCCGGCGTTGCGCTTCGGGCATCGACCCAAGTCCAAAGCGCGGCAGGATCGCGTCGAGGATCATGCGGTGCAGGTCGTCGATTTTCGTCCAGCCGAACTCGCCGCTGCGCACGCGCGCCATGGCCGGCTGGTAGCCGTCGCGCCAGGCGTTGGCAAAGGCGCTGCCGTCCACCGTGGGATCGATTGCGTGCACTTCGCGCGCGATCGACCCGTGCCAGTCGACGACCGTGCCGAAGACATCGAACGCGAGGATCTCGACCGCCGGTGCCGCGCGCGCCTCTGCGCCCAATCAGGTTTCCTCCTCGGCAAAGGCTTCGGCGCGTTTCTTGGCGATTGCCGGGAGAAACACGATCACGATGAGCGCCGCTGCCATCAGCAGCATCGTGAGCGAGAGCGGGCGCGTGAAGAACACCGTCCAGTCGCCGCGCGAGATCGTCATGGCGCGGCGCAGGTACTCCTCCATCAGCTTGCCGAGCACGAAACCGAGCAGCAGCGGTGCCGGTTCGCAGTCGAGCTTCTTGAACACGTAGCCCAGGATCGCGAACGGGATCGTCATGAACACGTCGAACACGTTGTTGTTCACCGAGTACGCACCGATCACGCAGAAGAGCAGGATCGCCGGGTACAGCAAACGGTAGGGCACGGTGAGCAGCTTGATCCACAGGCCGATCAGCGGCAGGTTCAGGATCACCAGCATCAGGTTGCCGATCCACATCGAGGCGATCAGGCCCCAGAACAGCGCCGGGTCGCTCGTCATGACTTGCGGGCCGGGCTGGATGTTGTGGATCATCATTGCCGCGACCATCAGCGCCATCACCGGCGTGGTCGGAATGCCCAGCGTGAGCATCGGAATGAACGAGGTCTGCGCGCCGGCGTTGTTGGCAGACTCGGGGCCTGCCACGCCTTCGATCGCACCCGTGCCGAATCGCTCCGGCGTTTTCGAGATCTTCTTCTCGATCGCGTACGACGAGAACGACGCCAGCACCGCACCGCCCCCGGGCAGGATGCCGAGGAACGACCCAAGCGCCGTGCCGCGAATGATCGGCATGATCGACATCTTGAACTCCGCCCAGCTGGGCAGCAGCCTGCCGACCTTCTTCGTGAACACTTCGCGATCGTCGCGTTGCTCGAGGTTGGCGATGATCTCGCCAAAGCCGAACATGCCCATCGCGATCACGACGAATTCGATGCCGTCGGACAGTTCGGGCACGTCGAAACTGAAGCGCGCGACGCCCGAGTTCACGTCGGTGCCGATCATGCCCAGCAGCAGCCCGAAGATCACCATCGCGAGTGCCTTGATGAACGATCCGTGTGCGAGCACCACTGCAGCGATCAGGCCCAGCACCATGAGCGCGAAGTAC
>JAHEDO010000139.1 GCA_024641185.1 Burkholderiaceae bacterium
CGGATCAGCCCGTCGTCGTGCCGTGAACCGGATACTAAACCACGTGACGGGCCCGCTGCACGGGCGCCGGTCGCCCGGCCCCGCGAATCTGGTACGTACCGGCAGGAACCGGCTCAAGACTTGAACTTCGCCGCGAGCGCTTCCGCGCCGCGAGCGAGGATGCCGATGTCGGCGCCGACCGCGACGAACTGCGCGCCGCAATCCAGGACGCGGCGCGCGTCGGCCTCTACCGCGGTCAGGAACCCCGGTGCCTTGCCGGTCTTGCGGATCCGACGGATCGCGTCGTCGATCAACGGCACGATCGCGGGGTTCGCGGTCTCTCCGGTGTGGCCCAGCGAGGCGTGCAGGTCGGCGGGACCGATGAACACGCCGTCGACGCCGTCGACCGCGCAGATCGCTTCCAGGTTGTCGAGCCCCTCGCGCGTCTCCACCTGCACCAGCAGGCAGGTCTCTTCGTGCGCGCGGCGGGCGTAGTCGCGGACGCGCCCGAATCGCGATGCCCGGGTCGTGCCCGCGACACCTCGCGCGCCCCTGGGCGGGTAGCGCGTGGCCGCCACCGCGCGCTGCGCCTCCTCGGCCGTCGACACGAAAGGCACGAGCAGGGTCTGCGCACCGATGTCGAGCACACGCTTGATGACGACCAGGTCGTTCCAGGGCACCCGGACCACCGCCGACGCCGGATACGCGGCCGCGGCCTGAAGCTGGGTCAGCAGGTTCTCGAGGTCGTTCGGCGTGTGCTCGGTGTCGAGCAGGATCCAGTCGAACCCGGCGCCCGCGATCACTTCGACGACATAGCTCGACGGCATGCTCGACCACAGGCCGATCTGTTGCTGTCCCGCGGCGAGCGCCCGCTTGAATTCGTTCTTCGGCAAGTCCATGGTGTCTCCTAGCGAATGAGCCCCGACCACGCGGCGAACGCCGGCACGACCAGGGAGGTCAGCAGCGCCGACAGGCCCATCGCCAGGCCCGCGAACGCACCCATTTCCTCGCTGACCTGGAAGGCCCGCGCGGTTCCGATTCCGTGCGATGCGACGCCCAGCGCGAAGCCTCGGGTGTCGTGTTCGCGCACCCGCACCAGGTCAAGCAGCGGACGCGCGATCATGGCCCCGAGCATACCGGTGGCGATGACCAGCGTCGCGGTCAGGCTCGGCAGTCCGCCGATGCGCTCGGCGATGCCCATCGCGATCGGCGTGGTCACCGACTTCGGCGCGAGCGACAGCACGGTTTCGACCGACGCCCCGAGCGCGAGCGCGATGCCCGCCGCCGACACGACCGCGGTGAACACGCCGGCGCACAGCCCGGCCAGCAGCGGCAGCGCGAGCCGACGGATGCGAGCGCGCTGCTCGAACAGCGGAAGCGCCAGCGCGACGGTCGCGGGCCCGAGCAGGAAATGGACGAACTGCGCGCCCTCGAAGTAGGTCCGGTACGGCGTGCCGGTGATCGACAGAAGCAGCACGAGGACGAGCACCGCGATCGCGACCGGGTTGGCGAGCGGATGCATGCCCAGGCGGCGGTAGATCGAGAACGCGAACAGGTAGGCGAGCAGCGTGACGGTCAGACCGAGCAGCGGCGTTGCCGACAGGTAGACCCAGATCTCGTTGAGTCGCGGCTGCATGCTCAGCCCCGGCCGCCATCCGGGCGGGGGCTCTGCGCGTTGTCCCCGCGCGCCAGCCAGCGGCGCGTCCGGTCGACGACCAGCGCAGTGACCACGATCGACAACGCGGTGCTCGCGATCAGCGCGACCGCAATCGCGAACCCCTCGTCGGCCAGGCGCCGCGCGTGCAGCATCACGCCGACACCCGCGGGCACGAACAGCAGCGACAGATGCCCGAGCAGATCGCGCACACCGTCGCGCAGCGCGTCGACCGCGCCGGGAACCATCGCGAGGTACAGCAGAAAAGCCAGCATGCCCAGCACCGGCCCCGGCACCGGCAGGCGCAGCGCGAAGCTCGCCACTTCGCCGAGGCACTGGAAAACGAGCAGCGTCGCGAGCGTGCGCAGCATACGAAGGCGCAGCGCTACCGGGAAACCGCGCCGCCGCGGGCGTCAGCCCTCATTGCCGCCCGGCTCCGGCGGCGCGGGTGCCTCCAACCGGCGATTGGCGAGCCAGACGCCGCCGGCAGCCAGGGCCGCCAGCACACCCAGCCGGCGGATCCAGCGTCCGACGCGCGTTCGGCCGGTCGCACCGATGGCGATCGACGCGATCGAACCCAGGTACGGATACCGGCGCGCGACCGAAAACGCGGAAGCCACGGCCGCACCGACGCCGCCGCCGGCACCGGCACCGGCTCGGCCGAACAGAATGTCCCCCGCCATGCGCAACGGCCGGCCGGCGCGCCGGAAGTCTGCCATCGCCTGCACGAGTTCGAGCCGTTCGAGTTGCGCGCGGGAAAGCAGCAGTTCCTTTCGCACAGCCAGCGGGAGTCGGCGATTCATCGAGCCCATCGCTCACTCGGAGCGGCGCAGCGCCTGCGCGTCGCGTTCGAGCTCGGCGAGCGTGGATTCCAGCAGGGCGGGCGCGTCGCGGCCCAGCGCGCGAACGCGACTCACACACCACACGGCGATCGCCAGGTAGACGATCAGCAACAGGCCAAGGGCCTGCAGCCGTGCGCTGTCCCAGAACGCGACCACCAGAAACGCCGACAGCGCGACCAGCGCCAGCACGAAGGCAAGGGCCCCGGCCAGCGTGAAGAGCGCGAGCTTCAGGATCCGGTCGCGCTCCTCGGAGAGATCGACGCAGGCCAGCGAGAGGCGTGTCTGTCCAAGCGCGACCAGCGTCGCGCTCAGGCGGCGCACCGACCCGAACAGTCCCGGCGTCTTGCCGGGATCTTGAGCCATCAGCAGCCTCGCGCCGCGAACTGCCGCGCGCGAATCAGCGAGCCCGGTTCAGCAACAACCCGGCCGCGAGCCCGACGGCGAATGCGATACCCATCGAGCGCCACGGGTTCTCGTGCACATAGTCGTCGGTCACGCGCGCCGCAGCCTTGCTCTTCGCGACGGCTAATTCCTGAATTTCCTGCGCCCTCTCGCGCCCCTGCCGCAGCAACGCCATGCCCCGCTCACGCAGTTGCACCGCTTGCTCCCCGGTCGACGAGGCCGACTGGCGCAGCAGATCTTCCGCATCGCCAAGCACGGTCTTGACATCGGTGACCAGCTTGTCGGAATTGACGTTTTCGTTCATTGCCGTTCCCCTTTGACGCACCGCAATACCTGTTTCTAATATACAGCAACCATCAATCGGCGATCGCGTCGTCGAGCCACTCGATCCAGTGACGAACCGGCGTCTCGGTGCCTGCCTGCAGGTGGCCGATGCAGCCGATGTTCGCCGACAGCAGCACCCGGGGACGGAGGGCCTGCAGATTGGCCAGTTTCCGGTCGCGAAGCTGCTTGGAGAGCACGGACTGGAGCACCGCGTAGGTGCCCGCCGACCCGCAGCACAGGTGCGCGTCGTTCACCGGCAGTACCTCGACGTCCAGCGACGCGAGGAAACGCTCGACCTCGCCGCGCACCTGCTGGCCGTGCTGCAGCGAGCACGGCGGGTGGAACGCGACGGTCTGCGCGGGCTTGCGTTTCACCAGGGCGCTCAGCCGCTCGCCCGTCGCGGCGAACTCGCGCGGCAGCCACTCGGCAAGATCGCGCGTCGCGTCGACGATTTTCCGCGCTTTCTCGGCATACGCCGGGTCGCCGCGGAGCAGGTGCGCATAGTCCTTGACCATCGCGCCGCATCCTGACGCGTTGATCAGGATCGCCTCGACGCGGCCCTCGCCGTTCAGGTGCGGCCACCAGGCATCGATGTTGCGCCGCGCATCGGCAAGCGCGCCGTCGCAGTCGCTCAGGTGCTGCCGGATCGCCCCGCAGCAGCCGGAACGCTGTTCGACGATCGCCTGCACCCCGATCGCATCGAGAACGCGCGCGGTCGCCGCGTCGATGCGCGGCATCATCGCCGGCTGCGCGCAGCCGTTCAGCAGCAGCACCTTGCGCGCGTGTTCGCCGGTCGGCCAGGCCCCGGGGTCCCGGCGCTCGGGCACCTTGTCGCGCAGGATTGGCGGCAGCAGCGGTCGCATCGCCTGGCCGAGCCGCATCCCCGGGTCGAACAGCCAGCGACGCGTCATGCCCTCGCGCAGGATCGCGCGCACCAGGCGCTGCCCGATCGGGCGCCGGACGCGCTCCTCGACGAGCTTGCGGCCGATGTCGACGAGATGGCCGTACTGCACGCCCGACGGACAGGTGCTCTCGCAGTTGCGGCAGGTCAGGCAGCGATCGAGGTGATCGAGCGTCGACGCGGTAGGCGGGCTGCCCTCGACGACCTGCTTGATCAGATAGATCCGCCCGCGCGGACCGTCGAGTTCGTCGCCGAGGAGCTGGTAGGTCGGACAGGTGGCGGTGCAAAAGCCGCAATGCACGCAGCTGCGCAGGATCGCTTCCGCTTCGATCCCGTCGGGCGTGCCCTTGAGCCAGTCGGCCAGATGCGTTTCCATCGCTCAGAATTCCGGGTACATGCGGCCGGGATTGAAGATGCCCTTGGGGTCGAACTGCTGCTTCAGGCGGCGATGCACGGCGGCCACCGCCGCGGCCAGCGGCTCGAACACGCCGGCCGACTTGTCGGCGCCGCGGAACAGCGTCGCGCTGCCGCCCATGCCGCGCACCGCGGCACGCACCTCGGCAGCACCGGCCGTCGTCTTCAGCCAGCGCAGCGCGCCGCCCCACTCGATCAGCTGGCGCCCGGGAGCCACCAGCGCAGGCGCGACCGAGGGCAGCGACAGTCGCCACAATGGCTCTTCGCCCGCGAAGAACTCGTCGGTCTGCTCGCGCACGGACGACCAGTAAGCATCCGCCGCATCGGGCGCGACTTGCGCCGCGCCGTAGGCCTTGACGAACCGGTCGCGCGCGGTCTGCACCGCCGCGGCGGCGCCCGACATCCGAAGTCGCAACGTGCTGGCGTGCCAGGCGCTCCCGCTGATCGGCAACGGCTGGCCGGCCCACTCGTTCAGGCAACGAAGCGCGTCGGCTTCGCTCATCGTGATCGACAGGGTGGCCTGCGCGGCCGGCACCGGCAGCACCTTCAGCGACACCTCGGCAATCACCCCGAGCACCCCCAGGGAGCCGCACAGAAGGCGCGACACGTCGTAGCCCGCGACGTTCTTCATCACCTGTCCGCCGAAGCGGTTGAGCTGCCCGGAAGCGTCGACCATCGCGGCACCGAGCAGGTAGTCGCGCACGGACCCTGCCGCCGCGCGCCGCGGCCCCGACAGGCCCGCGGCCACCATCCCGCCCACGGTGGCGCCCTCGCCGAATGCGGGCGGCTCGAACGCGAGCATCTGACGCTCGTGCGCGAGCGCGGCCTCGAGTTCGGACAGCGGCGTGCCGCATCGCGCCGTCACCACCAGTTCGGTCGGCTCGAACGCGACGATGCCGCTGTACGCGCGCGTGTCGAGCACCTCGCCGTCGAGCGCCTGCCCGTAGAAGTCCTTCGTTCCCGCGCCGCGTATGCGCAGCGCCCGACCGTGCGCCGCCGCCTCGCGGACGCGGTCGCAGATTTCGACAAGTGCGGACATCGGTGCGCTCAGAAACGGGGGAGATCGGAAAACGGCAGCTTGCCGCCGTGCACGTGCATCTTGCCGTACTCGGCGCAGCGCGACAGCGTCGGGATCGCCTTGCCCGGATTGAGCAGGCCCGGCGCATCGAACGCGCGTTTGACCGCGAAAAAAGCCTCGCGCTCCCGGTCGGAGAACTGGATGCACATCGAATTGATCTTTTCGATGCCCACGCCGTGCTCGCCGGTGACCGTGCCGCCGAACTCCACGCACTTTTCCAGGATCTCGGCGCCGAAGTCCTCCGCACGGCGCCACTCGTCGGGGTCGTTCGCGTCGAAGAGGATCAGCGGGTGGAGGTTGCCGTCGCCGGCGTGGAACACGTTCATGCAACGCAGCGCATACCTGCGCTCCATCTCCTCGATCGCGACCAGCATCTGGCCGAGGTTCTTGCGGGGGATCGTGCCGTCCATGCAGTAGTAGTCGGGCGAGATCCGACCCGCCGCCGGGAACGCATTCTTGCGACCCGACCAGAAGCGCAGACGCTCCGCCTCGCTGCCAGACACTTTGATCGCGTTCGCGCCCGCGTCCCGCAGCACCCGCTCGATGCTGGCGATCTCCTCCGCGACCTCTTCGGGCGTGCCGTCGGACTCGGCGAGCAGGATCGCCTGAGCGTCCAGGTCGTAGCCCGCCTTCACGAACGGCTCGACCGCTCGCGTGGTCTTCTGGTCCATCATCTCCAGCCCGGCCGGGATGATGCCCTCGGCAATGATCGTCGCGACCGCGTCGCCCGCCCGTTTCACGTCGTCGAAGGAAGCCATCACCACCCGGGCCAGCTGCGGCTTCGGCATCAGCTTGACCGTGGCTTCCGTCATCACGGCGAGCATGCCCTCGGAGCCGATCATCAGCGCGAGCAGGTCCAGCCCGGGCGAATCGAGCGCCTCGGAGCCCAGCTCGATGATCTCGCCGTCGATCGTCACGCCTCGAACGCGCAGCACGTTGTGCACGGTGAGCCCGTACTTCAGGCAGTGCACCCCGCCGGAGTTCTCGGCCACGTTGCCACCGATCGTGCAGGCGATCTGCGAAGACGGGTCAGGCGCGTAATACAGGCCGAACGGCGCCGCGGCGTCCGAGATCGCCAGGTTGCGCACACCCGGCTGAACCCGCGCGATTCGCGCCAGCGGGTCGAGCGACAGGATCCTGTTCAGCTTGGCCAGCGACAGCACGACCCCGGAGGCGTGCGGCATCGCGCCACCGGACAAGCCGGTGCCCGCCCCCCGTGCGACCACCGGCACGTCGAGATCGCGGCAGATCTGCAGCACCTGCTGCACCTGCGCCTCGGTCTCCGGCAGCGCCACCACCATCGGAAGCTGGCGGAACGCGCTCAGGCCGTCGCACTCGTAGGGCCGCGTCTCCTCCTCGCGGAAGAGCACACAGTGCGGGTCGAGCACCGCGCGCAGGCGCGCGACGACCTCGGATTGCCGCTGCGGGGTGGCGGCCGCTGTAATGTCGGCATGCCGGAGTTCTTGCGGTGCATTCATCGTGTCTGCCTCGACCGGGAGGTTATCCTGACCGTCCCGCGTCCGGAACCCGGAAAGAGGACAAGGACTTTTTACTTCGAGCGTGGCCCCGAATCGACCATTAGGATACGCGCTCCTCGCCGCCGGCATGGCGGTCGTGGGCACCTACGTCGCGTTGTCCAAACCGCTGACCGCGGCGATGCCGGTGTTCCTGCTCGCCTGGCTGCGCTTTGCGATCGCGTCGGTGGCGATGCTTCCGTGGACCTTCGGTCCGGGCCCGGAGAGGCAGGCTCGGCCGCCCCGCATCGGGCCAGGCGAGTGGAGGGCCCTGTTCTTCCAGTCCTTCTTCGGCAACTTCCTGTTCTCGATCTTCATGCTGTACGGCGTCTCGATGACCTCGGCGAGCGCGGCGGGCGTGATCCTGGCGACGCTGCCCGCCGTGGTCGCACTGCTGTCGTGGCTGGTGCTGCGGGAGCGGCTCAGCACCAGGGCGTGGCTGGCAGTCGCACTCGCGGTCTGCGGCGTCGTGATCCTCACGCTCGGCCGCGGGCTCGGCACCGGGGGGGCGCAGTCGGTGCTCGGCAATCTGCTGGTCTTCGGATGCGTGTGCTGCGAGGCGGTCTACGTGGTGATCGGCAAGCGCCTGACCGCGACGCTCTCGGCGATGCGCATCTCGGCGCTGATCAACCTGTTCGGCCTCGCACTGATGACCCCGTTCGGGATCTGGCAGGCGATCGGATATCCGTTCGCAAGCGTCACCGCAGGCGTATGGGGTCTGCTCGTGTTCTACGCGCTGGCCGCCAGCGTGTTCTCGACCTGGCTCTGGCTCTCCGGGCTCAAGCTGGTGCCGGCGAGCCACAGCGGGGTCTTCACCATCGCGATGCCGCTGGCGGCGAGCGTCGTCGCCGTGGCCTTTCTCGGTGAGCGCTTCACCGGGGTACACGCGGTCGCGTTCGCATTCGCGGCGGCGGGGGTGCTGCTGATCACCTGGCCGACGCGGGCGCAGGGCGTGGCGCAAATCTCGCCCCCGGGTTGACCGACGCGCGCCGGCG
>JAHEDO010000343.1 GCA_024641185.1 Burkholderiaceae bacterium
CCGGGGGCTCGCGCCGCCGCTCGTCGGCGGCCGGGTGCCGGCCGCACGGCGCAGGCCGCGCGTGCATTGACCCGGGAAAATCGCCGGGCGTACGCTCACTTGGCGCGCGGAGTCTCCCGCCGCGTTCCGAACAGGCGGTAACGTCACCCGTGAGCACCATAGCCACCCCGAGCAGGGACCAGGAATCGCAACCGGCCGCGCCGGCCGCCCCGACCGATTCGCGTCGACGTTTCGAGTTGCTGCAGGACTGCCGCGAACTCGTCATCTCGCGCCTCGCGCGCGTGGTGGGCGAGGCGCTCGGCGCCATGGGCGAGGAGCTGTCCGGGCTCGCGGTTCGAAGCAAGGACGAAATCGAGAAGGCGGCGCTGCTCGACGCGATGAGCGTCGTGCGCCAGCATCGCACCGAAATCGAGTTGCGCTTCCGGCGCGCGTTCACCGAGGTGTTCGAGCGACGCCTTTTCACCGATGCGGCACAGGTCGCCCAGGACAGCAATGACGAACTCGAACTGTCGCTGGTGGACGACGACGTGCTGCAGGCACGGTTCGCCGTCGATCGGCTGGTGCACAAGGCGCGCGGCAAGCTCGATCCCGACGAGGTGCTGGGCGTGCGTGCCCGCTTCGGCGCGCTGATCGAGCGCGACTGGTTCGACGAACAGAAGCACCCGGCCGCACCCGAGGCGGTGTTTGAGGCGCTCAAGGCGGCGCTCGACGAGATCGCCCCGAAGAGGGAAGTGCAGACGGCGCTGCTCGAGGCTTTCGAGCCACACGTCTCGGCCAACCTCAACCTCGTGTACTCGACCGTGAACGAGCGGCTCAAGGCCAACCAAGTGCTGCCACGGATTCGGCCGCAAGTGGAAGTCTCGGCGTCGCAGGCCCGTGCTGCGGCCGAGGCTGCCGAAAAGCACGAGTCCGGCGAGCAAGGCGGCGACGGCGCGGCGGCAACGGCTGGCGCCTCGGGCAGCACACCCGCGCAGACCGCGGCCGCGCGCGAGATCGAGGCGGTGCTCTCGCAGCTTGCGCTCGGCTCCGCAGGGTCGCGCGCCAGCGCGACCAAACTGCTGTCGAACCCGGAAACCTTCGCGGTCGCCGACCTGCCGATTCCGACGGTGGAACCGCCGCTGCTCGAGGCGCTGTCTCACGTTCAGTCGGCCGCCACCGGCGCTCCGGTGATCGCGTCGGAACTCTTCGCCGACCTCACGGCGCGCGCGCGCGAGAAGGGTTCCGCGCTCGACCAGCTCACCGTCGAGATCGTCTCGATGGTGTTCGACTACATCTACGCCGACAAGCGCCTGGCCGACGTCGTCAAGCAGCAGTTGCTGCGGCTGCAGGTGGTCGCCATCAAGGCGGCGCTGATCGACCGGAGTTTCTTCGCACGCCGCCAGCACCCGATGCGCCGGTTGATCGACCGCATTACCGAGGTTGCGGCCGATCCGGACGCCGAACTGGCGCCGGGCGCGCAACTGGTCAAGGGGATCGAGCACACGGTCGAGTGGGTTCTGCAGAATTTCGATCGCGACCTCGCCGTTTTCGACGCGGCGCGCGAGCGGGTGGAAAAACTCGCCGGCGAAGAGGCCGACCGGCGCGCCGAGCGGCTCGCGCAGATCACGCGCGAAGCCGAGCGCACCGAGCAGGTTCTGCACGCGCAGGCGGTCGCGCGCGCGTCGATCGCCGATCGCGTGGACCCCGACACCCCGGACTTCGTCCGCGGCTTTCTCGACCAGTGGTGGTCGCGCGTGCTCGCAGAACTTCAGGTGGGTGTCGAGGGTGCGACCCTCACGCCCAAGGACGCGCTCGCAGCGTGCGAGGGGCTGATCTGGAGCGTTGCGCCCAAGCTTCCGGAGGAAGTCTCTCGCCTTGCGAGCTTGCTGCCGCGCATGATCGGCGGAATGGCGACCGGGCTGCGCATCGTCGCCATGCCCGAAGACGAGCGCCAGGCCTTCATCAACCAATTGCTCGCCGCGCACACCGCGGCAACCGCCGCGGCCGCGGCGAGCGCGGCCGCGGCCGCGAGCGCGGCGCGACGCGAATCGAACCTCAGGATGCGCGCAGACGGGCGGATCCAGTTCTCGCCGGTGCTGCCACCGTCCGAACCGCAGCGCGTCGACCCACCGACCGTCGAAGCGCGCTCGATCCTGCTGGGCGAACTCAAGCGTGGCGCTTCGCTCGAGATTGACGCCACCGGCGGCGGCGAGTTCCTGACCTACCGCCTCGCGTGGATCAGCCCGGCGCACAAGCTCTACGTGCTCAGCCGCTATCCGCAGGGCGCGATGGCCATGGACCGTGCCCAGCTTGCCGCGCTGTTCGACACCAACCGGGCGCGGGTGCTCGAGCAC